>RFTK01000153.1 GCA_009923505.1 Betaproteobacteria bacterium | reverse complement strand
GTCAGCCGTTTTTTCATGGCGATAGCGTTGATGATGCGCGTTTCGACCCTGGGGTGGACGCGCAACGGGTTCGCTGGATCAACCGCTTTACAGCGAATCGATGAAGCTGCGCAGTTTGTCACTGCGGCTGGGATGCTTCAGCTTGCGCAAGGCCTTGGCCTCGATCTGACGGATACGCTCGCGCGTGACATCAAATTGCTTGCCCACCTCTTCCAGCGTGTGGTCGGTGGACATCTCGATACCAAAGCGCATGCGCAGCACCTTGGCCTCGCGCGGCGTGAGGCCGTCCAGGATGTCCTTGACCACGTCACGCAAGCCCGCTTGCATCGCGGCTTCGATCGGCGCGGTGTTGGCTGTGTCTTCGATGAAGTCGCCCAGGTGTGAATCGTCGTCGTCCCCGATCGGCGTTTCCATGGAGATGGGCTCCTTGGCAATCTTCATGATCTTGCGGATCTTGTCCTCGGGAATCTCCATCTTGGCCGCCAGGATGCTGGCGTCCGGTTCGAAGCCGAACTCTTGCAGATGTTGGCGGCTGATGCGGTTCATCTTGTTGATGGTTTCGATCATGTGCACCGGGATACGGATGGTGCGCGCCTGGTCGGCGATGGAGCGCGTGATGGCCTGGCGGATCCACCAGGTGGCGTAGGTCGAAAACTTGTAACCGCGACGGTATTCGAACTTGTCCACGGCCTTCATCAAACCGATGTTGCCTTCCTGGATCAGGTCGAGGAACTGCAAACCGCGGTTGGTGTACTTCTTGGCAATGGAGATGACCAGACGCAGGTTGGCCTCGATCATCTCTTTCTTGGCATCACGCGAGGCGGCTTCGCCTTCGTTCATGCGCTTGTTGATATCTTTCAATTCAGACAGCGGCACCACCACGCGTGACTGCAGGTCGATCAGCTTTTGCTGCAGTTCCTGGACCGGCGGAACGTTGCGGCTCAGGGTGGAGGACCAGGGCTTGCCCGCCGAAGCCTGCTTGCTGACCCATTGCAGATTCAGCAGGTTGGGGGGGAAGTCCTTGATGAAGACGTCTTGAGGCATGCCGCACTTGTCCACGATGATGCGGCGCAACTCGCGCTCTTTCTTGCGCACATCGTCCACCTGGGCACGCACCATGTCGCACAATTTTTCAATGGTGCGGGCGGTGAAGCGGATGGTCATGAGCTCGTCGCTCAGTGCCCGCTGTGCTTTTTGGTAAGCCGGTGTGCCGTAGCCTTCCTTGTCGTACACCTTGTGCATTTTTTCGAACAGGGTGGCGATGCGGCCGAAGCGCTCGAGTGCCTCACCCTTGAGTTCTTCGAGCTTCTTGGTCAGGGCCTTGGAGCCGCCTTTGCCGTCGTCGTCGTCGGAATCGTCGAACTCGTCAAAATCTTCTTCGGCCACATAGTCATCGGCTTCGTCGGTGTTGCTGAACCCGTCGACCACGGTCGAGATGACAACCTTGCCTTCGCGGATTTCCTCGGCCATGCGCAGGATTTCAGCGATGGTGGCGGGAGATGCGCTGATGGCCTCCATCATGTCCATCAAGCCGCCTTCGATGCGCTTGGCGATTTCAATTTCGCCTTCGCGGGTCAACAGTTCCACCGTGCCCATTTCGCGCATGTACATGCGCACCGGGTCGGTGGTTCGGCCGAATTCGCTGTCCACGGTGGAGAGGGCGGCTTCGGCTTCCTCCTCGGCCTCCTCCTCGGTGGAGGCGGTGGGGGCGTTGTTGTTCAGCAGCAGGGTTTCGACGTCCGGCGTTTGCTCATAAACGGCCACGCCCATGTCGTTCAGCATGGAGATCACAACTTCCAGCGTTTCGGCGTCCACCAACTTGTCGGGCAAGTGGTCGGAGATTTCGCCATGCGTGAGGTAGCCACGCGTTTTGCCCAACTTGATCAGGGTCTTCAGGCGCTGGCGGCGCTTGAGCAAGTCTTCCTCGGACAGCACCGTCTCGTCGAGGCCGAATTCCTTCATCAGCGCACGCTCTTTGGCCTTGCTGATCTTCATGCGCAGGGGTTTCACCTTCTCGGTGCTGGCCTCTTCCACCACCTCGGGTTCAACCAATTCCAGCAGGTCTTCGTCGTCGCTCGGCGGTGGTGCGCCCTTGGCGTTGGCCTTGCCCTTGGCAGCATGTTTGCCAGCCTTGGGCGGGGGGCTGTGCTCAGCGGCTGCGTGCTTGACGGGAGCTGTTTTGGCGGTGACGGATTTAGCCGCAGACGTTTTGCCAGCAGGTGTTTTGGAAACGGGCTTGGTGTCGACTTTGACGGGCGCTGCGGGTTTTTTGGAGTCGGCCTTGGGGACCGGTGCAGCTTTGGTGGCGGCAACGGGCTTGGCGGTGGGTTTGGCCACCGGTTTGGCCGCTGGTTTGGTCACCGATTTGGCGACTGGTTTGGCGGGGGCTGCCTTGGCGACAGGCTTGACAGGGGGTTTGGCCGCGAGCTTGGGTGCAGGCTTGGCAACAGGCTTTGTGGCCAGCTTGGTGGCTGGCTTCGCCGCCACTTTGGTCGGCACTTTAGGGGCTACTTTGGAAGCAACCGCAGGTTTTTTGGCAGAAGGGGGAGGAGACTTTTTCACAGAGGCAGGTTTCTTGGCAGTGGCGGCACTCCCTTTGGCAGTGACCGTCACGGGTTTAGACACGGGTTTCGCAGACGTGGCGCTTTTGCCGGCAGCGGCTTTCACGGGGGGCTTGGCCGTCGCTTTGGACGCTACAACCGGTTTGGCCGCGGGTTTGGCCGCGACTTTGGTAGTAGCAACTGTTTTCGCCGTGGGCTTGGCAGCCGGCTTGGCTGCCGATTTGGCAGCAGTAGGCTTGGACTTACGGTCAGGCATCTTGTTCCTCGACAGCAAACAACAAAACCAGCGACCCGGTGCGGGACGCCACGAAGTTCAGCAGGGGAGGCAAGCGAGGAGGGCGAACATTTGGTGTGCAGTCCTTGCGGGTATGGGCGGGTCGTGCATCGGTGTCACGGTTGGCCACTCCGGAGGTGCTGCTGTCGCACTTGCCTAGGTGTTGTGGATTATACCTGAGGGTGTGGACTTGAGTTGGGCGTAGCGGGCACTCAGGGTCTTGAAACGTTCGTAGAGCACAGGGTCGGTGGACACGTGCGGGGCCATCTCGCTCAATTGGGCCGAAATCTGGGCTTTCTCCATCTCGTGCAGGATGCTGATGAGCTCGCCCTGGTCGTGCTCGAGTTCGGTCGGGGCCTGCTCCACCAGTGCACACAACCAGGCCTCGTTCGGGTGGCCGCGCAGCGCCTCGCGCAGGGCCGCCCAGGGTTGCACCCCATGCTCGTGCAGTTGATGGTCCAGCCAGGCCAGCACGTCGCCGTGGGGGGCGGGCAACTCGCACAACAAGTTTTGCTGGGAGGGGGACAGTTCCTCCCAGGCGGCCATGGCGCTGAACAGCAGCTGTACCGCACGGTCCTGGCGCGGAGCCGCCTGGCGCCGCAAGCCGGGTGAGGGCGGCGGGAGGTTGCGCCGCTTGAAAGGGGCACTGTTGCCCCCCCAGCGGGGCTTGAAGTTACCCGAACCGGCCGGATTTGCACCGCGATCTGCCGACGTCCCCCCCGAGTGCGTGCGGGTATGGCCGGCGAGGTCGGGTGACCACAGGCGCTGCAATTCGTGCGACCCAATCTGCACCAGGTCGGCCAACTCATTGAGCAACTGTGTTTTCAATACGCCCTCGGGCAAGGGTGTCCACAAGGGGCGGGCCTGGCTGGCCAGCAGGGCACGCCCCTCGGCCGTGGCCAGGTCGCAGCCCTCGCGGACCGTGTCGACGAGAAATCGGCTGAGCGGTGTGGCGTCCTGCACGCTGCGGGCGAAGGCGTCGGCGCCAAACTCGCGCACAAAACTGTCGGGGTCGTGCGGGTCGGGAAGGAAAAGGAAGCGAATGCTGCGCACATCGGTGGCATAGGGCAGGGCGCCGTCCAGGGCTTTGCGTGCGGCACGCCGCCCGGCTGCATCGCCATCGAAGCTGAACACCACCGAGTCGGTCACACGAAACAGCTTTTGCACATGCTCGGTGGTGCAGGCGGTCCCCAGCGTGGCCACGGCGTGTGCAAACCCCAGTTGGGCCAGCGCCACCACATCCATGTAGCCCTCGGTGACCAACACATAGCCGGCGTCGCGAATGGCCTGGCGTGCCTCATACAGCCCATACAGCTCGCGTCCTTTGCTGAACACCGGGGTTTCGGGCGAGTTCAGGTACTTGGGCGTACCTTGTCCCATCACGCGACCGCCAAAGCCAATGCATTCGCCGCGGATATTGCGGATGGGGAACATGATGCGGTCGCGGAAACGGTCATAGCGTTTCTCTTCCGATCCTTCATCCTGTTGATGGATGACCAGGCCGCTCTCCACCAGCACGGGGGCCTGGTAGTCAGGAAATACGCTGGCCAGGCTGCGCCAGCCGTCCGGCGCGTAACCCAGCCCGAAGCGCTTGGCGATGTCACCGGTCAACCCACGCCCCTTGAGGTAGTCAATGGCCTGGGGGGCATGCTTGAGGTGTTGCTTGTAAGCCGTGGCCGCTTGCTCGAGCACGTCGGTGATGGTGGCCTGGTGTTCGCGCCGCTCGGCCGCGCGCTGGCGCTCGGCCGGGTCGACTTCCTCCTCGGGGACTTGCATGCCGTAGGTGTGGGCCAGGTCCTTGACGGCCTCCACGAAATTCATGCCGGCGTGTTCCATCAGGAAGCCGATGGCATTGCCATTCTTGCCGCAGCCAAAGCAGTGGAAGAACTGCTTGGTGGGGCTGACCGTGAAGGAGGGCGACTTCTCGGCATGGAAGGGGCACAGGCCCATGAAATTGGCGCCGCCTTTTTTCAATGCCACATGGCGGCCCACCACCTCGATCACGTCGGCACGGGCGATGAGTTCCTGGATGAAGTGCTGGGGAATGGCCACGGAGCGATTGTCGGCGATCTGGGGCAGCGTGGTTGATTACTCCCGCAAGCGATCAGGGGGCAGGTCGCGTTCGCCCTAGTCGCCGGCTGCCGTGCCTTCGCGCCGAGGGTCGATGCCAGCGGCCCAGCGGGGTTGTGCCGGTGTGCCCAGGTTGACCAACACGTGCAATCCGCTGGCCATCGGGAGCGTTTGGACGGGGGCCCCCAGCCCTTGCAATTGCGCCAGCCACGGCGGGCTGAACCGTCCTGCTTCCACCAGGGTGGGGCCATTGAGCGAGGCCACATGCGGCAACGCCACGGCCAGTTCGGGGGGCAGTTGGTCCTGAAACAGGGCCAGCAGGGTCTGGGCCACATAGGGAATGATCAGGCTTCCGCCGGGACTGCCAAGGACAGCGAGCAATCGGTGGTCCTGGGCGTCAAACACCAGGGTGGGGGACATGGAGGAGCGCGGGCGTTTGCCCGGTTGCACCCGGTTGGCCACGGGTCGACCATCGGCATCGCGCGGGCTGAAGCTGAAGTCGGTCAGTTGGTTGTTCAGCAAGAACCCCCCCACCATCAGACGCGCGCCCATGCTGCTCTCGATGCTGCTGGTGAAACTCACGGCCTGGCCTCGCCCATCAACAATGCTGAGATGCGTGGTCCCACGCTCGGGTTGATCCGGCATCGGTGCCCAGGCCATGGGTAGACCGGCAGGTTGCCCCGCC
>RFTK01000152.1 GCA_009923505.1 Betaproteobacteria bacterium | reverse complement strand
GCGGTGCTCAACGGCTTGAAGTTGGTGGGCAAATCGCTGGCCGACATCAAGCTGGTCACCTCGGGTGCCGGTGCTGCCGCGCTGGCCTGCCTGAACCTGTTGGTGAAAGTGGGTATACCGCGCAAAAATATTTTTGTCACCGACCTCGCCGGTGTGGTGTACGAAGGTCGCACCGAGTTGATGGACGAGGACAAGATCCAGTTCGCCCAGCCCACCGCGGCCCGCACCCTGGCCGATGTCATTGCCGGCGCCGATGTGTTCCTGGGCCTGTCGGCCGGGGGGGTGCTCAAGCCCGAGATGGTGCGCAGCATGGCCGCCAAACCCTTGATCCTCGCGCTGGCCAACCCCACCCCCGAAATCCTGCCCGAGGAAGTCAAGGCGGTTCGTGACGACGCCATCATTGCGACGGGCCGCACCGACTACCCCAACCAGGTGAACAACGTCCTGTGCTTCCCCTACATCTTCCGCGGAGCACTCGACGCGGGTGCCACCACCATCACCGATGCGATGGAAATCGCTGCCGTGCACGCCATCGCCGAGTTGGCCCAAGCCGAGCAAAGCGAGGTGGTGGCCGCCGCCTACGCTGGAGAGCAACTGGTGTTTGGTGCGGAATACCTGATCCCCAAACCCTTCGACCCACGCCTGATGATGAAGATCGCGCCGGCCGTGGCGCAGGCTGCCGTTGACAGCGGCGTGGCCACCCGCCCGATTGCGGACATGGCCGCTTACCGTGAGCGACTGCAAGGTTTTGTTTACGCATCCGGGTCGGCCATGAAACCCATTTACGCGGCCGCCAAGCGAGGGGGCCGCCAGCGCGTGGCCTATGCCGAGGGCGAGGAGGAACGCGTGCTGCGCGCCGTGCAGATCGTGGTCGACGAACGCCTGGCCAAGCCCACCTTGATCGGCCGCCCGGCCGTGATCGCTGCGCGCATTGCCAAATTCGGCCTGCGTCTCAAGGAGGGCACTGACTACCACGTGGTCAACGTTGAGCAGGACGACCGTTACCGTGACTTCTGGCAAACCTACCACCGGTTGACCGAGCGTAAAGGGGTGACCGAACAACTGGCGAAGATCGACATGCGCCGCCGCTTGTCACTGATCGGCACCATGCTGTTGCACAAGGGCGAAGTGGACGGCTTGATTTGCGGCACCTGGAGCACCCCGGACGTGCATCTGCGCTATGTGGACCAGGTCATTGGACACCGCCCCGGGGTCTCGACCTATGCCTGCATGAACGGTCTGTTGATCCCCGATCGGCAGGTATTCCTGGTGGACACCCACATCAACTACGACCCGACAGCCGAGCAACTGGCCGAGATCACCATCATGGCGGCCGAGGAAATGCGCCGCTTCGGTATCCAACCCAAGGCGGCTTTGTTGTCACACTCCAACTTTGGCAGCAGCGACCAGCCCACAGCGGTCAAAATGCGCCAGACGCTGGCCCTGGTTCAGCAGCGTGCGCCCTGGCTGGAGATCGACGGCGAAATGCACGGGGATGTGGCCCTGGATGGCGTCTCGCGCAAAGCCTTGATGCCCAACAGCACACTGGACGGTAACGCCAACCTGCTGGTCTTGCCCAACCTGGATGCTGCCAATATTGCCTACAACCTGCTCAAGACGGCAGCCGGCGGCAACATCGCCATTGGCCCGGTGCTCCTGGGCGCAGCCAAACCGGTGCACATCCTGACGGCGAGCACCACCGTGCGACGCATCGTCAACATGACGGCCCTGACCGTGGCCGACGCCAGCGCCACGCGTTAAGCCTCTTTCTGAGCTAGTACCCACTAGCTTTTGCAAAAAATCCCCTTTTCGGTGTCCGATTAGGGGAATTGGCTTGCCTTTTGACGGCATTTCCGCCAAAATCACGGTCTGATTTCGGGGTAAACCCGAATGCATGTTTTTGTTGCAGAGCAACACGCCCACCGGGGCTCAAGGCTCGGCACTCACTACCACAGGACCCTAGCGGAGATGGATATGCCACTTCGTACCGTTAAAAGCAATATCGTTCAGTCCATTCGTGCCTTTCGTGTCAGCGACCTCCAGGAGGCCGCCCTCGAGTTGGGGCACCACTTTTTGTATGCCAACCTGGCCCAGGCCCAAAGCAAACAAGACGTCCTCGACCTGATTGCTCAACAGTTCACCTTCCCGGCCCAAACCAGCAAGAACTTCGATGCCTTGTATGACGGCATGACCGATCCGCTGCACAAGTCCGGACAACAACCGGGCTTCATTGTGGTGCTCGAGCATATTCCCGCCCACGCCAAGTTCGACAAGGAAGCTCGCGAGCAGCTGCTAGACGTGTTCCGTGAAGCCTCCGACTTCTGGTCGGACCGCAAGGTGTCCTTCCGTTGTTTCTATTCTTTCTCGGTGGCTCGCGCGCCATCCAGCACCGCAGAGCGTGCTGCTGAGACGCCTGAAACCCAGGGCATCGAACTGGGTGACGCCGGTGAAAAAATGCCCACGGACAAACTGGTGGACATCTCCCCCATGGCGCTGCGCATGAGCAGCCCCTTCAACGCCGGCTACTGGTTGGCGGCCGCCTGATCTGACCGGTCGGCTTGCACGCCGGCCGCTTCCAGGGCACGGGTCAGTGCCACATACTCCCCCACCGGTACCTCCTCGGCACGGCGTTGCAAGTCAAACGGCGTGTTCGCCCCTTGGGCCTGTAACCAACGGCCCAGGCTGTGGCGCAGCAACTTGCGACGCTGGCTGAAGGCCTCGCGCACCACCACACTCAGCAGCGCAGGGTTTAATTCGGCCGGTGCCTCGCGCGGCACCATGCGCACCACCGCGCTGTCCACCCGCGGGGGCGGGTCGAACGCCGCGGGTGGCACCGTCAGAACCGACTCCATGTCATAGCGCCATTGCAGCATCACGCTCAGGCGACCATAGGCGCTTGTACAGGGGTCGGCCACCATCCGGTCCACCACTTCCTGTTGCAACATGAAGTGCTGGTCGGCAATGGCATCGACATGGTTCAGTAAATGAAACAGGATGGGCGAAGAGATGTTGTAGGGCAGATTGCCGACCACCCGCAATCGCCCGCGACCCCAGCGGAGGGCCCAGGCCGAGAAATCCACCGTCAGCACATCGGCTTGCACGACCTCCAGACCAGCGCGGCTCTGCAACCGTGCCGCCAGATCCCGGTCGAGTTCGATCACGCCCATCTGCCCCACACGCTCCAGCAAGGGTTGCGTCATGGCAGCCAGGCCGGGGCCGATTTCCACCAGGGGCTGGCCTGGTCGCGGGTCGATGGCACGCACAATGCCGTCAATGATGACCGGGTCCGTCAGGAAGTGCTGGCCGAAGCGCTTGCGCGCAATGTGTTTCATCAACCCGTATCCGCAGTGACCTATTGCGGCGGATCCCGCAACTCGACATAGGCACGGCCGCGAACCTCGCGAGCCCAGGTCTGAAAGGTCTCCTCGAATTTGCTCTCGCGCAAGGCGTTGCGAGCCAACTCACGTTGTTCGCGCACCGACATCTCGGTTTTGCGCCGCTCCAGCACTTGAATGAGATGCACGCCAAAGCGTGACACCAGGGGGTCGGAAATTTCCTGCGGTCCAAGTCGATTCATGACCTCTTCAAACTCGGGCACAAACATGCCTGGGTTGGCCCACCCCAAGTCGCCACCGGCGCTGGCGCTGGCGTCTTGAGAATGTTCGCGAGCGAGTTGGGCAAAGTCGGCCTTGCCGCCTTCAATCGCCCGCTTCATCCGCGTCAACTCGGCTCGCGCCACGTTGACACTCATTTGCCCGCCGGGTCGCAGCAAGATATGGCGCGCATGGGTTTGCACCACGGTAGCGGCCGAATCGGCCGCTGCGCGCTCCAGCACCTTCAGGACATGAAAGCCCGCCCCCGAACGGACAGGCCCCACCACGGCACCCACGGGACGCTGGCGCACCGCCTCAACAAACAAAGGCGGATAGCGGTCCTGCGGGCGCATGCCCATCTGCCCGCCTGAGGTGCGGTCTGCTGCCGCAGAAAAGCTACGGGCCAACTGTGCAAAGTCTTCTCCGCCTTGGGCCCGCTGGAACACCTCGCGGGCTTGGGCCTCGCTTTGAGCGATCTGCTGGGGCGTGGCGTTGTCGGGCACCGCGATCAGAATTTGCGCCAGACTCAACGCCTGCCGTGCTTCCTGCTGTGTCTGGCGCTCACGCAGATACTGGTCAATTTCCTGGTCTGTGGGACGAATCCGCGGCGTGACCTCGCGCTCTCGAAGTCGCTGCAGCGTGAGCTGATCGCGCATGTCCTGACGCCATTGTTTCAGCACCACCCCTGAGCGCTCGAGTTGTGTGCGCAATTGCTCGGGCGTCATTTGCGCACGCTCGGCGGCATTGTCCTCGGCCTGCGACACATCGGCATCGCTCACCTGCACGCCAATTTCCCGGGCCCACTGCAACTGCGCCTTGTCCTGAATCAGCTGGTCCAGTACCTCACTCAGCAATTGTTCACGCGGTGGTGTACTTTGCCCTTGCTGCCTCAACTGTGCCTCGATGGCCTGGGCCCGTAGCGTCACCTCGAGGTTGGTGATGGGCTCGCTGCCCACCACAGCCACGATGAAATCGGACGACAACCGCTGAGACACCGGCACCGGTAGCGGCACAGGCAGGGGCGAAGACAACGGCCGCAACGCCCCCCCCTGGGCTGGCGCACGCAGCCCTTGCGCCCATAGCGCCTGCGTCACCAGCAGTGCCAAGCCCAGCTGACAGCAGCGGAACAACAAACGGGACGAACTTGAGGACATCATCAACGGTCAATCGTATTGGCCAAATCGGCTCGGGGGCGACACCTGGTCGCGCAAATACTGGTAGCGAGGAATTTGGGTCCTGAGGGTGCCCAACGGGTTGGGGCCCACTCGCGTGAAACCTGAAAATTCCAACTGAAACATCAGCCGCTGGTTCGCCTGGTTGGCAGCAATTTGCAATCGCTCGAACACCACACGACCCAGCCAGCAGCCTGCATCGTACTCGACTCCCAACACCGCATCGACCATCTTGCCTTCGTTCAGGTTGTAGTTGAGCCGCCCAACGGCATACCACTGATCCTCGCCCAGACCTCGTCCGGGCCCCTGGTCGCGCCCCGCAGCACCCCACAAGGCCTTGATCGGCCACTGCCAGGCCGTGTCGATCAACTCACTGCTTTGTTGGGTGGCTGGATCGACCTGATAGCGGTACGCGGCCGACAACACCCGGTAATTGCCAGGCACATACCGGGTGCCGGCCGTGGTACGCAGGGAACGCGAGGCCTTGGGGTTGTATTGCACCGTAGAGTCGAGTTGCCAGGCCGGGTTAACCTGTACCATGGCGCCCGCCAGGACATCACTCAAGCGCTCCGAAATCGGCTGGGTTTCTGTGGGGAGCAAGACATTCTGATCCTTGAGCCGCAATCGCTGGGCCAGGCCAAATCGGGCCATCTCCACGCCGCTGGAAGGGTCGATGAACCGTGACGTGGCCCCCAGCGTCATCAGCTTGTTGTCCGCGATGCGATCCTGCCCCACAAAGGCGTTTTCGTTGAACACCGAGGCAAAGTTGTAGTCGTAGCGTCCGGTGTCGTACACCGGCAAGCGGCTCTGGTCCCGGTAGGGCGTGTTGACA
>RFTK01000151.1 GCA_009923505.1 Betaproteobacteria bacterium | reverse complement strand
CTGGTTCGCCGGCCATGTCGGTCATGCCAACCTGGCCGGTGGGGAACCCTCGACTGGCCAGTGGAGGCGGCGCCCTGTCGCACGGACATCCACGTTTCCTGAGCGCTCGCGGTGTGGCCCTGGCAGAACCCCGAACCAACCAGTTGTTTGTGACCGATGTGCCGTCCCGGTTGGACGCTGTGCAGCGCATGCTCGCGCAGGTGGACGTGCCGCTGCGTCAGGTGATGATCGAAGCCCGCATCGTGGAGGCCGGGGACAGCTTTGCACGCAGCCTGGGTGCGCGTCTGGCCGCGGTGGATGTGGCGGGTCGACGCAGTCAGGCCGGTAATAACGCCAGCACAGCGATTGCCAATACACGCCTGGAGGGGCAAGGCGACAAGACCCCTGATGTCAGCGGGCAATTGCTCAACCTGCCCGCCGCCTCGCTGGCGGGACAGGACCCCGGTGCGCTGGCGTTCTCGTTTTTCAATGCTGCGCGAACGCGCTTGCTGGCCGTGGAGTTGTCGGCCCTGGAATCCGAGGGACAGGGCCGTGTGGTGTCCAACCCGCGCGTGGTCACCGCGGACCAGGTCAAGGCCGTGATTGAACAGGGAACCGAATTGCCTTACCAGGCCACCACGGGCAACGGGGCACACTCGATCTCGTTTCGCAAGGCCAACCTGCGACTGGAGGTCACGCCGCAAATTACCCCGGAGGGCGGCATCATCCTGGAGGTGGATCTGAGCAAGGACAGTGTGGGCCAGTTGACACCAGCTGGTTTCGCGATCGACACCAAGCACCTGAGCACCCAGGTGCTGGTGGATGATGGGGGCACGGTGGTGATCGGTGGCATCTATGAAACCAGCGACTCCGGACAACATGCTCGGCTACCCTGGCTGGGTCGTTTGCCCCTGGTGGGGGCGCTCTTTGGCAATCGGCAGCACAAGCGTCAGAAGCAGGAACTGCTGGTGTTCCTAACCCCTAAAATGCTTTCCCAGCGTGCATCAGCACCTTAGGAAGGTTTTCGAGTGTTGGTTTTGGTCGGGTTGCCCGGGAGTGGCAAGTCCACCGTGGGGCGTCAACTCGCCCGACGGCTGAATATCCCCTTCGTGGATTCGGATCACGCCGTCGAGGAGCGTTTAGGCTGCTCGATTCGCGAGTACTTCGAGCGCGAGGGGGAGGACCGTTTTCGCGACATCGAGTCTGAGGTGCTGGATGACCTCACCCGCCACCACCGCGGTGTGCTCGCCACGGGCGGTGGTTCGGTGTTGCGTGCCATCAACCGTGAACGCCTGCACGAGCGTGGTCGTGTGTTCTACCTGCGCTCCTTGCCCGAGGATGTGTTCCGTCGACTGCGTCACGACCGCACCCGTCCCTTGCTCCAGGTGTCCGACCCCCTCACGCGGTTGCGGGATTTGTTCGAGGTGCGCGACCCGTTGTACCGCGACACCGCGCATCACGTGATTGAAACCGCTCGTCCCACGGTGGGAGCGCTGGTGCAACTCATCTTGTCGCACCTGGAGTTATCGTCTGAGCCGGACGCATCAGGGACATCGAGTGCTACCGATGCGTCCTGAACCTGTTGAGACACGGTGGTGAAACGCTGATGCATCGCATGACCCTCGTCGCTTTCTTGTTCCCCTTCTTTGCCTCCTGTTTGGATTTGTCATGACGCCTACCCCAGCATCTTCTAGCGCCTTGGTCGACATCCAACTGGGGGACCGCAGTTACCCCATTGTGATCGGTGCGGGGTTGATCGATCGACCGTCAACCTGGGAGGGCTTGCCAAGAGCCGCCAGCGCACTCATTGTGACCAACGATGTGGTGGGGCCGCTGTACCTTGAGCGCTTGCAGCGGGCCTTGCAGCCACATTACGCACGCGTGTTGCACATCGTGCTGCCTGATGGTGAGGCCTACAAAACCTGGGAAACCCTCAACCGCATTTTTGATGTGCTGCTGGGCCAGGCCTGCGATCGCAAGACCGTGCTGTTTGCGCTGGGTGGGGGCGTGATGGGGGACATGACCGGTTTTGCCGCCGCTTGTTACATGCGCGGTGTGCCCTTTGTGCAGGTGCCGACCACCTTGCTCGCGCAGGTCGATTCATCCGTGGGTGGCAAAACCGCGGTGAACCACCCGATGGGCAAGAACATGATCGGCGCGTTCTATCAACCGGTGCGTGTGGTGTGCGACCTGGATACGCTTCAGACCTTGCCCTCGCGTGAACTCAGCGCCGGGCTGGCCGAGGTGATCAAGTACGGGCCTATCCACGACATGGCGTTTCTGGACTGGATCGAAGCCAATCTGGATCTGTTGCTGGCGCGCGATGCCTCGGCTCTGGCCTGGGCTGTGCGCCGCAGTTGCGAAATCAAGGCTGAAGTGGTCGGGCAGGACGAGCGTGAGTCCGGGCTGCGGGCGATTCTGAACTTTGGCCACACCTTTGGTCACGCGATTGAGGCGGGCCTGGGCTTTGGCGCCTGGTTGCATGGCGAAGCGGTGGGCTGCGGCATGCTGATGGCGGCGCGTTTGTCCGAGCGGCTCGGCTATGTGGACGCTGCCTTTGTGGGGCGTCTGACGTCGTTGGCGCGTCGTGCCGGTTTGCCCACCGTGGGACCGGCGCTGGGGGCACAAAGCTACCTGGAACACATGCGGGTGGACAAGAAGGCGCAGGATGGTGATATCCGCTTCGTGTTGATCCAGCGCCCTGGTCAGGCCGTGGTCCAAGGTGCCCCGGATGCGCTGGTGGCCGAGGTGATCGAACAAAGCTGTCGAAGCTGATCAACCCATGTCATACGCTGGCAGTTCCTGGACATCGAAGTTTCGTGCGATCACGGGCGCGTGCCACGGATGACGCACCTGACCCCAACGCATCCCGGTCTGGCCGCCTACGCCTGCGATCCGGCTCACTCACGCGGTCGACGCCATGCCGAGCCTGAAGCGCCCACCCGCAGCGCCTTTCAGCGCGACCGTGATCGCATCGTGCACTCCACCGCGTTTCGCCGTTTGGTCTACAAGACGCAGGTATTTTTGAACCATGAGGGCGATCTTTTTCGCACCCGGCTGACGCATTCCCTGGAGGTCGCGCAGTTGGGGCGTTCGATGGCCCGTGCGCTGGGTTTGAATGAGGATCTGGTGGAGGCCATTGCATTGGCACACGACCTGGGGCACACGCCCTTTGGCCATGCTGGTCAGGATGCGCTCAACGAATGCATGGCCGAGCACGGAGGCTTTGAGCACAACCTGCAAAGTTTGCGCGTGGTGGATGAACTCGAAGAACGCTATCCGGCGTTCAATGGACTCAACCTCAGCTTTGAAACCCGCGAGGGCATTCTCAAGCACTGTTCGCGCCGCAACGCAGAGCGGCTGAATGCGGGTGAACCCAAGGGGGTGGCCCAACGATTCCTGGACAACACACGTCCCAGCCTGGAGGCGCAGTTGTGCAACCTGGCCGACGAAATCGCCTACAACGCCCACGATATCGACGATGGGGTGCGCTCGGGCTTGCTATCCCTGTCGCAGTTGCAAGCGCTGGAGTTGGTCGAGCGGTATCGCCATCAGACGGTGCGCGAATACCCGGCCTTGCAGGGGCGGCGCCTGCTCTATGAAACCATCCGTCGCATGCTCAGTGACCAGGTGTACGACGTCATTGATGCCACGCGTTTGGCCATTGCGCAACACGGCGTGCATTCGCTGGAGGTTGTTCGGGCTGCGCCCGCGCTGGTGTGTTTCAGTACGCCGATGCGCGAGCAGTCGCACGAGCTCAAACGTTTTCTCTTTGCCAATTTGTACCGACATCCGCAGGTCATGCAGACCACCGAGCAGGCTCGGGACGTGGTGCGGGATTTGTTCGAGGCGTATGTCCGTAGCCCACACGAAATGCAGGCCGATTTTGCCCGCCGAGCCGACACCCACCGGGCGGTGGCTGATTACATCGCGGGCATGACCGATCGTTTTGCGGTGCGTGAGCACGAACGTCTGACCGGGCGGCAGGTACTGGCATGACCGCCTCACGTATGTCTGCCTGGCTCGTCATCTGGCTGGGTGTGAGCGCGGCGATGCATGTGGGCAAATTGCCGCCCACCCTGCCTCTGCTGCGCGAGCAAATGTGCATGTCGCTGCTACAAGCAGGCTTTTTGCTGTCCATGGTGCAAACCGCAGGCATGTTGATGGGCGTGTTGGTGGGGTTGGGGGCGGATCGACTGGGCTTGCGGCGGTGCATGCTGCTGGGCGTGGGGTTGCTTGGCGTGAGCAGTCTGGTGGGAGGTGCTGTCACCGAGGTGGTGGCCATGCTGGTCTTGAGAGCCCTGGAAGGGGTGGGCTTTTTGATGGTGTCCATGCCGGCCCCAGCGCTCATTCGTCGCCTGGTGACCACCTCGCAGTTGCCACGCATGATGGGCTACTGGGGTGCCTACATGCCCCTCGGCACGGCCTTGGCCTTGTTACTGGGCCCCTGGGTCATCGGTATCAGCGGTTGGCCCATGCTGTGGTGGGGCTTGGGGCTGTGGCTGATGCTCAGCGGGGTTCTGGTGTGGTGGTGGGTGCCGCCCGATGAGACCACGGTGACCCGCGGTGCGGCGGTCAATCCCTGGCGCCAGCGCCTGGCCAGTGTCTTCATCCACCGTGGACCGTGGCTGGTGGTGTTGTCGTTTGCGGTGTACTCGGCACAGTGGTTGGCCATCATTGGATTTTTGCCTTCCATCTATGCCCAGATGGGCTTGAGCATGGCCATGGGTGGCACACTCACGGCGGCGGTGGCGGCAGCCAACATGGGGGGCAACATCCTGTCGGGACGCTTGTTGAGCCGGGGCGTCACGCCCCCCGCGTTGCTGCGCGTGGGTTTTGTGGCCATGGGAACGGGCGCGTTTCTCGCCTTTGCGCAGTGGCAGGAATGGCATCTGCCCGCGGTGCTGCAATTTCTGTGTGTGGTGGGTTTCTCCGCCATCGGCGGTGTGATTCCTGGCACGCTGTTTTCGTTGGCCGTGCGCTTGGCCCCCAGCGATGACACCGTGGCTACCACCGTGGGGTGGGTGCAGCAGTGGTCGTCGATCGGACAATTTGCCGGACCGCCACTGGTGGCCTGGATGGCGGCCACCACCGGCAGTTGGCAGTGGACCTGGGTGGTCACTGGCAGCTTCTGTGTCCTGGGATGGTGGCTGGCGGGACAGGTGCGGGACTTGTTGAATTCAACGACTCAGGTGTCGACATGAGTGATGACGCCTCCTCAAGCGTGCTGTCTGAAGCCGTGGAAGCGCAGGTGCGTGAGGACGTGCAGCACTGGCTGTCCCAGGCGGTGATTGGATTGAACCTGTGCCCCTTTGCCAAGGCGGTGGTGGTGCACGGGCGCTTGCGTGTGCGCGTGAGTGCAACACGCGATACGACGACGTTGTTGCAGACGCTGGAAGAAGAATTGCAGTGGCTGGTGGCAACGCCCCTGGAGCAGGTGGAAACCACCTTGCTGGTGGCCCCCTTCATCTGTCCGGATTTTTTGGACTTCAATGACCTGGTGGGTCAGGCGCAGGACGTGTTGGACTCACTCGGGTTGGCGGGCGTATTGCAGATGGCCGACTTCCACCCGCGTTACCAGTTTGCGGGTACGGCAGAGGAAGACCCCGGCAACTTCACCAACCGCGCGCCGTATCCCATCCTGCATCTGTTGCGGGAGGAGAGTATCGACCGCGCAGTGGCCTCTACACC
>RFTK01000016.1 GCA_009923505.1 Betaproteobacteria bacterium | reverse complement strand
CTCAGTCGTCCTTCATCTTGGCCTTCACGATCACTTCGGCCCATTTTTTGATTTCAGCGCGGATAAAGGTGTCATATTCCTCCGGGGTGCTGCCAATCACCTCGGCCACCGTGTCCGTGATCTGCTTGTTGACATCCGGATTGCGCAAGACAGCTTTAACGTCCCTGGAGACTTTGTCCACAATCGCTTTGGGGGTGCCACCGGGCGCCATGAAGCCAAACCAGGCGGTGATTTCAAAGTCCTTCAGGCCCGCTTCGATCATGGTCGGCACGTTGGGCATGCGCGGGGAGCGCTCCCGGCTGGTGATCGCCAACGCGCGCAGGTTGCCAGCTTGAATGAAGGGCATCAACACTGGCGCGTTATGAAACAGCAACTCAAACTGTCCGGACAACCCATCGGTAGTCATTTGAGCGCTGGACTTGTAAGGCACACTCACCATGCTGATGTTTTCGGCCAGGTTGATGGACTCGCCCATCAGATGCTGGGTGGTGCCAGGACCGGGTGTTCCGTAACGAATTTTCTGCGGGTTGGCCCTGGCATAGGCCAGCACATCACTCACCGATTTGAACGGTGAAGAAGCCGGCACCGTCATAAAGTTCGGCGTCTTGGTCACCAGGCTCACCGGCGCCAAATCCTTCAACGGGTCATAGGGCAACCTGCCCGCCATCAGCGTCACATTCACGGCGATGGGGCCAATCGTGTTGTACAACAGGGTGTAGCCATCGGCAGGCGCTTTGGCCACGCGGTCGACCCCAATGTTGCCCGCTGCGCCCACCACGTTTTCCACCACGACATTCTGTTGCCAGAGTTCGCCGAGTTTGTTGGCAATGAGGCGCACCTGCCCGTCCGGCGCGCTGCCCGGCGGTGCCGGCACGATGACGCGAACCGTTTTGTTAGGCCAGTTGGTGGCTTGGGCGTGTGCCAGGCCCTGCAGACCCAGAGCAGTGCCGAGGAGGCATCCGATGATCCATTGGCGACGAAGTTTGATACTCATTGAAGTCTCCATTGATGAAAAAGTTATTGGCTTGCCAGGACCCATTCGGGCAGAACGTCCACCGTCAGGCCGAGCAGGATGAATGAATTGCTTTTCCCGTGACCATCCAGATTGAGGCTGCCGTTGACGCCCCCTTCCAGCACATTGTCGATGACGAAGTTGAATGCCGGTAACAACGGCAGGTCGTAGCGCTTGACAGACGTAGCGCCCCGATGGGCATAGGCCGCTAGCACACGCTCGGGTGTGAGTTGCAACGAGAGGGCCTCAAAGGCCTGGGAGTTGTAGGGCATCACACAAACATTGAGCCGGTTGCCTTTGTCGCCAGCACGGGCGTGGGCCACGCTGTGCAGGGCAACACGCTGCGAGGGGGCAGGGGTTGAATGTGTCATGCTGTCAACTCCGCGGCGCCTTGTAAGGTGAATCCTGTTTGCAACAAGCCTGGGTCGATCAGGTAGGACTGGGTGCGAATACGTTGCGTGGTCCGCCACCGCACCCCCCCTCCGCCAGCCGGGCCACAGCAATACAGGGCCAGCACTTCGCGCGCGGCCTGGTCGGCATCATCCTGCAGCGCACCAGAGGCGGCCAGGCGCACACGGACATCCTGAGGCGAGGCGGTAGAGGCTTGCGAAAGCTGGCCGTCATTGCCGTCGTGCACGCTCGACAAGCCAATCAGATCAAGCCGAAGTTGCACCGGCAACTGTCGCATGGCCAAGCGCTGGCGCAGCACCTCGGCAGCCTTGCGGGCACGGGCCACGCAGTTGGGGCCGGCATAGGAAATTTCACCCTCCCCCAACCAGCCTCCATCAAAGCAGACGGTCACTTTGACCGTGGCTGGCGCTGGCTTGCCCCGGACACCCAGCACTTGCACCCGGTCTGGACCTGCCGGTTCAATGGTGACCTGGCTGAAGTCCAGCGTTACATCGGGCGTGATGTAGTTGGCCGGGTCATGGATTTCGTACAGCAGTTGTTCCTTCACCGTTTCGGGTGTCACCATGCCACCGGTTCGCAGCGCCTTGGTGATGAAGAGACTGCCATCTTCATGCACCTCGGCAATCGGAAATCCTATGTTGGCGGGATCGGGTACGTCCTTGTAACCCGGGTCGTAAAAATACCCACCCGTGATCTGGGCGCCACATTCCAACAAGTGTCCCGCCGTGGCGCCCACCGCCAGTCGCTGCCAATCGGTCAACGACCAATTGAAGTGGTGGATGAGCGGTGCCAGTGTCAACGAAGGATCCCCCGTACGTCCCGTCACCACCACTTGCGCGCCGGCTTTCATCGCTTGGACTATGGGCTGCGCATTGATGTAGGCGTTGGCTGCAATGAGTTCACCCGCCCCCATGTCCAGACCCGCGTCCGCTTCGTAGACTTGATGGGCCTTGAGATCAAGCCCTTGGACATCATCGCCATGCACCACGGCGATACGTGCCTCGGGATGTCCGAGACGGGCCGCCAGTTGGGCGATCAAACGCGCCGCCGCAGGCGGATTGGCCGCACCAAAATTGCCAATGATGGTGATGCCGTGTTGCAGACATTTCACCAGGATGGGCTCGAGCAGTCGCTCCAGCATGGGCTCAAAGCCCCGCTCTGGGTTTTTGCGCTTCTCGAGTTGGGCGAGTGCCACGGTGCGCTCACCCAAGGTTTCGAAAAACAGCGCGCTGGGACCTCCCCACTCAATCAGGGTGTCCACCACTGGCGCAGCGGCATCCACGCGGTCGCCGGAAAATCCAGACGCATTGCCGACACGAAAAATATTGGTCACGGCTGTTGCCTCACCCTCTTACGCTTGCCATTGAATTTACCCATCCCCATACAGGCGCTCATCGACACATGGCTCACATCACAATCTCATGCAACAGGGCCGGACTGGGTGCAATCTCACCTCGCTCAATTCGTTTGATGACCTCAGTGACGCGCTGATGATAGGTCACATCAATCCCGACTTCCATTCCGCGGCGCGCCACCAGCCCGTTGATGTGGTCAATTTCAGTTCGACGACCCTTGCTGATGTCTTGCCCCATGGAGGGACGCTGCGCGTCGCTGCGAGAGTTGGCAACTGCCATGATCATCTGGGTGATGGCCTCAAGCGCTGCAGGATCGTTTTGCGAACTCGCCAACAAATCCAAATCGAGCCCGCCCACAGGTTCCAGGGCCAATCCCAGGGCACGTCCCACCCGCACTGAGGAGCTGCCCAGGCTGATGGAAAGCTGCCGCGCGATCTCGTGGTTGTCACGCTGACGCCCCGTCAACCCAGTGAGTGCGCAAACGCCATTGCGCATGGCATTGATGGTGAGCTTTGACCAGCGCTCGCCCCACAGATTGGTGGTGACCTTGCAGCTGTCGCTGTGCGACAACAGGCTGGCGATCGCTTCAGCACGAGGCGTGATCTGTCCGTTTGCTTCCCCAATCCTCAAGCCCCATTTTTGATCGTCGCCCAACGGGGAGTTGCGAACAATGGTGGCCGGGGCTGTGAGTTCTGCCGCCAAAGCACTGACCGAACAGCCCAGGACCCGTTGCCAGCCCACCACTTGGGCTATCAACTCTTCATTGATCCCATTTTGCAAGGACACAAAGCAGCCCGTGGGCGCAGCAAAGGGAGCGATCAGGTGGGTGGCCCACGTCGTGTCATAGGACTTGACCGCTATAAAAACAATATCAAACGGTGGTTCGCGCACCAGTTGCGACACATCGCTGATATGCAGAGCGCGCACCGGCGTGTGGACTGATCCCTCACCACGCATGCCCGAGACGGTAATACCCTGTTTGCGCATGGCTTGCACGTTGTCGGCCCAGGCATCGATGAACGTGACATCGACACCTGCGTGGGCCATGTGGGCGCCCACATAGCCCCCCACAGCCCCGGCTCCCACGATACAAACACGTGCCATGTCATGTTCCTTTCGGGGTCAACCTGACATCGCTGCTTTCACACAATGGGTCGGACTGCGCAACGCCTGCACACCACCTTGCCAGATGTCGCCAATATCCGATATCAGTCTCAATCGTCGAACGCCTTGTCATGCTCAACGGCCCCTAGTTTTTCATACGCCTGGGCTGCACCGCTGAGATCCCACACGGTAGCGCCAGCTCGGACCGCTTGCACAATGTCGGCTTCACGCTGCATTTTGGCCAGCGCTGCTGTGACTACAGTTGCGGCTTCTTGCCGAGGTATCACGATGACGCCGTCCCCATCGGCCACCACCAGATCCCCGGGGCGAACCAGCACGTCGGCACACGAAATAGGAATATTCACGCCTCCGCCCTTGCCCTTGTCTGCGTGGATCGGCCATACATGGGTTGACCACACGGGGAAACCCAATCCACTGACGGTATCCGTGTCACGCACACAGCCCTGAACCACCACACCAGCCAGTCCTTTGGCCATGGCATAACTGGTGGCCACATCACCCCATTGGGCCGCTGAGGTTTCGCTCTGGCATTGCACCACCAGGACATCGCCCGGGTTGGCCAGTCGCAAGGCCCGGTGCATCATGAGGTTGTCGCCCGGTTGGCACAAGGCCGTGACCGCCGGTCCGGCGATTTTGGCGCCCGGTGTGACACGCTTCATGCGAGCCGACATGAGGCCGGTGTAGCCGAGATGACCTGTACTTTCATGCAGGTCAGCCACGGTGACGTCGCGCGCTTGTGCGCATAGGCTGGCGTCGACACGATTCACGCGGAGATAAACAGTCGGGTTTGTCATAGGTCGTGTCAGGCGTGGGGAACACAGTGCTCGGCGGGGGACAGGCGGAAGGTGGTGCGCTTCATCAATCGCGGTTGCTCAATGCTCATGACATCCCGACGGTGGAGCAGACAGCCGTTGTCCCACATCATCAAATCGCCGTTCTGCACTTTGTGCCGGTACACCAGCGATGGGTCACCTCCTGTGGCAAACAACAGCGGCAGGACGCGCGTATTTTGCTCAGGGCTCAAGCCCTCAATTTCAACCAACGTGGTCTGATCGGCATACAGCGCCTTGCGCCCCGAGTGCGGGTGTGTGAGTACCACCGGGTGGCGCGCATCGGGCAGGCTCAGCATGGCGTTAGCTTTTGCCTTGTCGCGCAACTCGGTGGCGTTCATCATGGCGTAACGCTTGGCATAACGATAGACGCCAGTAAAAACCGCCGACAAAACGGCCATCGTTGTATTTGAGTGTGCTGAAGTAAATGATCTGCTCGTGATAAGGCGACTGAATATCCTTGCGCCCACTGGTCTCGCAACGCCCGAAGTACTCGGTGAAACGCACCAGATCCGGTTCGTCCAGACACTGTCGTCGAAAAATCATGACGGGAGAGCGCATCCACTGTTGCTTGAGTTCGGCCATGGCGGATGGGTCGTTCATGACTTCCATGATGCTGCCGTGCACTTGAACGACAAAGCCATTGGCATGAAGAGGCGTGGTCGAAATTCTGGACATGAAGGTTCTCCTTGGTATGTTGTGGGGGTGGCGGGAAATAACCCGAGTCACCCTGACTGGCGGGATCAGGTTTACCACAATCAGATGCAGCGGGCTGTCGCGTGCAAGCCGGAAATGCCACACGCAGGGCCGTCAAAGCCAACCATCGCGTGAGACTTCATGGTTTGCTCGTCAAGGCGCAGGCCACAGATAGCCGCTGTCCAATTCGCTGACAGCACGACATCCGATTTGTGTCATCACCATGTCGATTTCCTGGCGTACCAGTTGCAAGGCACGGGCAGCGCCCGCCTGGCCCGCCGCTGCAACGCCAAACAGGGTAGGTCGCCCGAACAGGGTCGAATTGGCGCCCAGACAGCGCGCCACCACCACATCTGAGCCGCGTCGCACGCCGCTGTCCAGGATGAGAGGCATTGCGTCGCCCACCGCCGCACGGATGGCCGGCAGCACCTCGAGCGGGGACGGCGCGGTGTCAAGCTGTCGCCCCCCGTGGTTGGACACCACCAAGCCGTCAATGCCATGGCGAACTGCCTCACGTGCGTCGTCAGGGTGCATGAGGCCCTTGATGACCAGCGTTCCAGGCCAAGCCTGGCGAATACGTTGAATGTGGTCCCAGCTGATCATGGGCGCCGGGGTCAGCGAGCCATACATGTCCGCCACATCGGCAGCACTGGCACCTTCACGGGCATAAGGCATCCAGTTGCGCATCATCGGGATACCACCGGTGCGGAGATAGCGTAAAACCCAAGCAGGATGACCCAAGGCGTCGAGGACGATGCTTGGGGTCATGCGAAACGGGCGGGTGAATCCGTTGCGCTTGTTGCGTTCGCGGTTGGAATTGACCGGAACATCGACCGAGATCACCAGCACGCGAACCCCGACCTGGCGCGCGCGCTCCACCAGGTCCATGTTGATACGCTCGTCTCGTGTGCCATACATCTGGAACCAGACATGCGCTGGCGCCACGGCCATCACGTCTTCAATCGAGGCATTCGCGGCACTCGACAACAGAAAGGGAACATTGGCCTCGCGCGCAGCAGCCGCCAACATCAAATCAGCATCCGGACGAAACAACCCAGCCAGACCTGTCGGCGAGATACCGAGTGGACTCGCGTAGGTCTGACCAAACAAGGAGACGCTCAAGTCTCGATGACTGACGTCTCGCAGGTAGCGGGGTAACAGGCGGTAGCGCTCGAACGCCTGGCGGTTTCGGACCAAACAGCGCTCATCGTCCGCGCCCCCATCAATGAAGTCGAAAGCAATGCGCGGCAGTTTGCGGCGTGCCAACTCGCGCAAGTCTTCTAGATTGATGGCGGATTGAATGTTCATGCTTGAGGCAGTTTCAAATGTGGCAAGACCTGCGCAGGTCCCACTACCTTGGGGGCAGGCCCAGGTGCTTGTCGCGGGTCACGATGCGGAAAGGACATGATAAACACACGGCACATTGGCGACATTTACTCGAAGCCCAGTTGCCTGCGCTGAGCGTGCAAGCGTGGATCACACAGGTACAGCCCAACCTTGCGCGCCAGCTCAAACCCGGCCACGTCCTGTGCAGCCAGAGGCCCGGACAGTGGTCGAACCAGCACCACCACGTATTCGGTTGACAACCCATAGGGCGCGGGAAACGGGCCAAGATACCGAGCATGGTCGGCATCTTGGATCTCCGTGGACTGTGCGCAAGCCATGACGCGAGTTCCGGCGTGCGCAGCCAATGCCGCCACGGCTTGCGCCCCACCGGGAAAGGATCGCATGGACTGGATACCGCCCTCGGCGAGTTGAAGTTGATGTAACACTTGATCCAGGTGGCGCCCACCAGACGACGCCTGCAGGTCGGGCACTAACAACACACCCAGCCCGCGCAAGGTCTGGCTCAGTGCGGCAGGCGATGAGATATCGTAGTGCTGCGGGTCATGGGCCAGCACCACCCACCCGGTCGCTGCTCGCCCAAGCGATCCCAGACACTCCACCCGATCCGGCCAGGACGCTTGCAACGTGCGAGCGGCGTCGGGTGTCAGCACGGTCAGGTGACACGGGAGTTGCTGCGAGAGGCAGCGATTCACTTCGGTCAGCGTGCTTTGCAACGCTGCATAGCGTGCAGGGTAGTTCGCCCGGTCTGACCAGTCGGGGGCGGATAACGTTTGTTCGATCCAGACACGCGCAGCACCGGCACTGAAGATATGCACCTGCAACCGCGCCGAGCCGGATGGTTTCATTGGACGCGTCCGATCCGCTGAATCGTGGTTGAGGTGCGAGCCAGGTCTGCCTTCCAGAAAGCCTCGAGTTCGACGCCATCCAGGTAGGCAATTTCGCCCGCCGAACTTTTGCTGACTGTTTCGGTGAATTGAGGGTCTTGCGCAGCCACGCGAAGCGCCTTGCGCATGATCTCCACGGCCTCTGCAGGCGCGCCTGCTGGTGCGAAGACGCCCGTCCAAGGCACAAACTCAATGGGCACACCCAGTTCCGACAGGGTGGGCACATCAGGGGCCTGGGACCAGCGTCTGGCGCCATACATGGCCAGATACCGCAGACGGCCGCTTTGCACGTGCGGCAGGGCCAGCGTTCGAACGGGCACGTTGAAATCCACCTGGCCACCCATCAGGGCCGTGAGCATGGGGGCTCCGCCGGCATAGGGGATGTGGCGCGCCTCCGTCTGGGTAGCGGCCAGCAGCATTTCCGCCGGGAAATGGCTGATGCCGTAGTTGCCGCTGGAGGAGTAGGTCATCCCCTTGGGATTGGCGCGCAGCGCCGCCGTGAAGTCCTGATAGGTTTTGTACGGACTGTCCGCGCGTACCACCAGGGCCACCACATCCACCGTGACCCTGGCCACGGGTACAAACTGCTCCAATTGAAACGGCGGCTTTTGTCCATTGAGCACAGCTTGCTCTGGCACGCTGGCGATGCTCGAGAGGGTATACATCCAGGTGTAGCCATCGGGGGCGGCGTTGGCGACTGCCGCGGCGCCAATGGCGCCCGAGGCGCCCGCGCGGTTCTGAATCAAAACCGTTTGCCCCAGGGCTTTTTCCAATGATGCTTTCAGGGCCCGGGCCGACAGATCGGCGATGCCGCCGGCGGGAAACGGCACGATCAGGGTCACCGGTTTGCTGGGGAAGGAAGTCTGGGCTTGCAAACTGGTTGAGACCAGAAAAGTGAGCCAAACAATGAAACGTTGCAAACCATGCATGGCAAAGATCCCGAGGAACAAGAATGGAGGTCTATTGTCAGGAGATTTCCGAACGCCCCCACTGGTAGTTCACCTAGGTCTGCTGGACATGATGTCTCTGGTGTTGTGCATCTCCATGGCCCTTGCCTTGACATCGTGTTATCCCTGAACCCATTTTGAGGGAATTGGGCTCCAATAGAGCGGCATCAGTTCAGACATGAACACTTTCACGCCGAGAAAAACCAGGAGACCCCAGATGACGCCACGCCCGATCTCGCGACGCGCATTCGTTGCACTGAGTTCAGCCACCACATGGGGCCTGATTAGCCCGTCATCCTGGGCTAGCACCCCGGCTCACTATCCCAAGACCTTGAAAATCGTTGTCCCCTATTCAACGGGAGGGGGCACCGACATCATTGCCCGGCATTTGGCCGAACGCTTGCGCATCCAAACCGGGGTCATGACACTGGTGGATAACAAGCCGGGAGCCAACGGTGTGATTGGCACCGATCTGGTGGCCAAGTCAGCCCCCGACGGGAGCACGCTGGTGCTGGTGGTGAACAGTCACTTACTCAATCCGGTGGTCATGAGCAAAATGCCGTTTGATACGTTCAGAGACCTCAAGGGCGTCACCCAGGTGGCCGTGTCACCCCTGGTGCTGGTCACCGGTATCAAGCATGAGGGCTCTCGTGCCAATGAGTTTCTGGCAGCTGTCCGCAAAAGTAAAGTGTCCGTGTCATACGGCAGTTCGGAGAACATGACCCGGCTGGTCGGCAGTATGTTTGTCAAGGCCAGTGGCCTGGATGCGGTGCACATTCCCTATAAGGGTGGCGGTCCGCTGATGACCGACGTGGCTGCCGGCATCACCATGCTGGGCGTGACCAGTGTGCTCAGCGCCAAGCAGTTGATCGACAGCGGTCGTATCAAAGCATTGGCCATCACCGGTGTAGAACGCTCACGCATCCTGCCCGATACACCGACCTTTCGCGAGATGGGCATGGACGGATTTGAAAAGGTGACCACCTCGTACAGTCTCTATGGACCTGCTGCAATTCCGATGGAAACTCTGAATGCCTTGCAGACGGCGGTGGCCGATGTACTGGCCACCGCTGACATGCGCGCCATCCTTGCTGCGCAAGCCGCTGTTCCGGTTGGCAATTCGGTGAGTGATTTTCAAAAACAAATTCCCGTTGATTTCGAGTTCTGGAAAAAATTGGCGCATGAGAACAGCCTGGAACGGGAGTAACCCATGACTCAGTTCGACACCATGACCGGATGGACGGCCCAAGAACTGCAAGCAGACACCGCTTGGATTCTTCGACTCTCTGACACGATCAGCGACAACCTCATCGACGTGGCCCGCCGCGTGATGGCTCGGGGGCATAACCTCTTTGCCATGACGCGCAAGGATTTTGATTTTTCCAGCGCCACCTTGGAAGCGCTGGAGTGGGCTGCCGAAGAGATCAGTCACCGCAGCGGCATTACCTTGCTCAAGGGCGTTCCCGTTGAGGCAATGGACCTGAAATCCATCGAGGTGATGTACTGGGGCCTGGGGCTTCACATGGGCATTCCAAGGCCACAAGGCAAGATGAGCCAGTTCATCTCACATGTGCGTGATGAGGGGGGCAACTATCGCAGCACTCAGGGCCGGGGCTACAACACCAATTCCAAGCTGGACTTTCACTCCGATGGCAGCGATATCGTTGGCCTGATCTGTATCAAACAGGCTAGGCAAGGTGGCGACAGCATGGTTGCACACTCTATCCGCGCCTTCCAACGCTTGCGGCAGCAGCGGCCCGACCTGGCTGAGTGCCTGATGCGTCCCGTGATCTTCAGTCGCCAAGGCGAGCAAGCGGATGATGAGCCGCCTTATTACCGAGCCAGCGTTATCGGCGAAAAAAATGGTCGGCTGTTTTGCCGCTATATACGCAATCACATCAATTCGGCGCAACTGTCGTTCGACGATATCGAACGGCTGGAACCGCTGCAGATTGAAGCGATGGACCGCTTCGATCAGCTGCTGCAAGATGACGATCTTTGTTATCACATGCGCCTGGAACAGGGCGATATCCAATGGCTCAATAACCATGTGGTACTCCACTCAAGAACCGAGTACGTGGACAATCCCGAGCCTGCCGAAAAACGACACCTGCTTCGCTTGTGGTTGGCCTCCTACCGAGGCCCTGCGCTGCCCGACAATTGGAAAGACGCCTATAAAAATGTGGCGCCACGCTCTGTGCGCGGCGGCTTCAAAGGCACGCAAATCACCGATGAAATACGGACCTATATTCGTCGCCTCGCCGACGAAACACAGATGGAGCTGAACTCGCAATGAACGGATCGCAATTCAAACAACGGCTGGCTCAACCCCGTATCTGCTGTCTGCCTGGCATCTTCGATTTCATATCGCTTAAAGTCGCCGACTCGATGGGATTTGACGCCCTGTACATGACTGGGTATGGCACGGTGGCCTCCCACCTGGGCTTGCCTGATGCGGGACTGGCCACTTACAGCGACATGGTGGGTCGTGTACAGGGTTTTTGTGCAGCCACCCGCACTCCTATCGTCTGCGATGGCGACACAGGTTACGGCGGCTTGCTCAACGTGGACCACACGGTGCGAGGGTACGAAAAAGCCGGCGCCGCAGCCATTCAACTGGAAGATCAGGAGTTTCCCAAAAAATGTGGACACACACCTGGGCGGCGGGTCATTGCCATGGAAGACATGGCGGCCAAGGTGAAGGTGGCCAGCGAGGCTCGCAGCCAGGCTGACAGCATCCTCATCATCGCGCGCACAGACGCGCGCACCAACCTGGGCCTGGACGAGGCCCTGCGGCGTGGCGAGCGTTATTTGCGGGCCGGAGCTGACATCCTGTTCATCGAGTCCCCTGAGACCGAAGAGGAATTGGCCACCATCGGCCGCACTTTTGCTGGCGTGCCCCTGGTGGTCAACAACGTGGAGGGCGGGCGCACACCCATCCTGCCACCCCAGGATTTACAAGCAATGGGCTTTTCGATGGCCATCTATCCCTCGCTGGGTTTTCTGGCGGCGGGCCATGCCTTGCGGGAGGCCTACCAACACCTGCAAGACCGCGCGGCGTTTCAAACGCCCTCCTCAACCCCCGCGTTGGATGACTTTCAGGCATTCAGCCTGATGATGGGGTTTCAGCGGGTGTGGGATTTTGACCGTCGTCACGCGGAATAACTCAGTCCATCGACTGCCTGGCGGCCTTGAGCCTCCCATGTAAGGCCTTGCTCTCCAGGCGTCTTCGTACCGACGCGCGCGTGGGGCGCGTGGCCTGGCGCGTCTTTGTCGGACGCACATAGCGATCCAGCAATTCCAGCAGTCGCGCCCAAGCGTCCTGACGGTTGGCTTCTTGCGTTCGATAGCGCTGCGCTTTGATGATCAAGACACCCTGAGCCGTGAGTCGATTGTCTGGCGCCTGCAGCCACCGAGTTTTGAGAGCCTCGGGCAAACTGGACGCACCAACATCAAAGCGCAACTGAATGGCGCTCGACACCTTGTTCACATGCTGTCCCCCAGGGCCCTGTGCGCGAATGGCCGTGAACTCCACCTCTGATTTTCGGGGCGCCAGCAATTGCTTCACCTGGCTAAGCGGTCACTGGTCACGCACCGCGTGAATCAACGCGCCGCCCAGTATGCCCAGCTGGTACAGCCCGACAAAGTGTTCGTAGGCGTGGTCATAGCGCTCGAAATGCTCACGCCCCAGTCGCTGCACAGTCTGAGCTTCGAGGGATCGATACATGGCGTGGCGCTCAAGCAGTATGCGTGTCCACTCCTCACTCAAATCCACCACCCGCACCAAACGCATGCCGTTGGCTTGCACCCAGGCGGTGTAGTCCTCCACAGAGGCAATTTCTGAAAATCGCATACCGTCAAATAATTGGCGCGCATCCTCGTCCGTCAAGTGCTCGCGCTTGAGGATGTCAGAAAACACCCACCGCCCGCCCGGACGCAACACACGAGCGCACTCGCGAACGAGTTGCGCCTTGTTGGGAATATGCGCGTAGGCCTCCTGACCCATGGCCAGGGTGAAACTGGCGGACTCAAAGGGCATGGCCAACGCATTGCCCTCGACAAACCTCACCCGGTCGGCCAGACCCGCCAACTGAGTGAGTTCGGTGGCTCCCTGAACTCGGCTCTGGGTCAGGTCCAACCCGGTCACACGACAGCCGGTTTTCCAGGCCAGGTAGCGCGCAGGGCCGCCCATGCCGCTGCACACATCCAGCACCTCGTCATGCGCGATGACCACCGCCTCCGCCATCAGACGATCTACGGCCGCTGTTCCACCGTAATGGTCCTGGTCGTGGTGCTGTAACACTTCCTCTGTAATGTCCTGAAGTCTCACGCCACGACTGGCCACAGCCGCCAGGATTTGCTGGGCGCTGATGGGGTGAAAGTCGTAGAAATGCTCGACCGCTTCTATACGGGGATCATGGGTCATGGCGGAATTCGTGGTATCAATCGTTCGGGAGTCATGGCAAAGGCACCTGCCCCATTATTCCCCCTTGTTATCCAAAATAAAAGTGGATGTGCCCGGTAGCCAACTTGATTGACGAGTCAGGACATCCGCCCAACAATGCCGCCAGTAACACCCAACAACCAGTAGACACCCCATGACCCATTCCACTCGCCGACACATCCTGGGGGCTGGCGCCTCGCTGGCTGCACTCGGGTCTGTGCCTGGTGCCGCATTGGCAGCCATGGCGCCAAACGATAAATTCGATCTCCTGATTCGCAATGCAAATGTGGTGGATCCAAGCCAAAACCTAGCCGGCAAGCGTGATATTGGCGTGCGCTTTGGGCGCATCGAGGCCATTGAGACGAGTATTCCTGCCGATCGGGCACTGCGGGTTTTGGACGCAGCCCATAAACTGGTCACCCCCGGACTGATTGATCTGCATTGCCACACCTACCCCTACGGCTCTGCCATTGGCATACCCGCGGACGAATTGCTGGCGCATCAATGCACGACCACCACGGTCTCGGCAGGTGATGGCGGTGCCAACAACATTGCTGCATGGCGCCGTTTTGTGATGCCAGCATCACGAACGCGACAATTTGCTTTCGTCCATATTGCCGTCGCGGGTCTTGCAGGATTTCCCGTCCCCGAACTCTTCAATATCGATTACGCGAAACCCGACATTGCTGCGCGGGCTGTCGCAGAAAATGCAGACATCGTGTTGGGCGTGAAAGTACGAATGAGCGAAAACGTGATCGCCCGTCACGGTATGGAGCCCCTCAAGCGTGCCATTCGTGCTTGTGAGCTCTCGGGGGTTCCGGCCAAGATCATGTGCCACATTGGAGGCGTTTCGGACCGTGACTTGATGTCGCAGATACTGGACGCTTTGCGGCCTGGTGATGTGTTGACGCACTGCTACTCAGGCGCCACCAACGAAGCTGGACACGGAACCAATATTGTTCAAGATGGAAAGCTTCTGCCCGCCGCCCTCGAAGCCAAAAAACGGGGCGTTATTTTTGACGTGGGCCATGGCGGCGGCAGCTTTGACTACACCATCGCCGAGGCCGCCATGGCGCAAGGCTGCATGCCTGACACACTCAGCTCCGACGTGCATGTGTTTTCCGCTAACACGCCAGGCATGCCTTACCTGCCCTGGGTCATGAGCAAATTCCTGGGCATGGGATTTTCGTTGTCTGAAGTGGTGAGAATGGCCACCGTGGCTCCAGCTCGCGTGATTGAGCGGATTCCCAAGCACGGCACCTTGCAAATTGGCGCCCCTGCCGACATGTCGATCCTGGAACTGGTGGAAGGTCCTGTGGATTTTGTTGACACACGCAACAACAAGCGCAGTGGCAAGTCTTACCTCAAACCGCTGGGCTCGGTGATTGCAGGCGTGGCCTCTGGTCGCCCGTATCAGTCGCCGTTCTCGGTTCGCTGAGTCGAGCATCGGGGCTCACCCACCTCGCGTTTTCCGAACGCGGGGGCAAGACACGTCTCGTCGCTTCAGTCTGCCAAGAGTTGCTGCACCGCTAACAGACCGTTTTTGCCAGACTCAAACATACCGCTGCTCCAGTTCATCCCAGGTAGGCTTGCCCACCAGACGCTGGCGTTCAGCAAACGACGTCACCAAGGCGGGGTCTTCATCCACCCGCTGCGTGGTTTTCAATTGCTGCAGAACGCGCTGCATGCCTGTTAGCGCACCTTGCAAGGCTGCGTTGGCATACAGCACGAGGCCATAGCCCAGTTGTGAAAGTTCATGGGCGTTGGTGATGGGCGTTTTGCCCCCGATGACCATGTTGATAAGTTGGGGGGCAGACAGGCGCTGGGGCAAGGCTCTCACCTCATCGAGGGTCGTCACGGCCTCCACAAAGAGAATATCGGCACCCGCTTCGGCAAAGCGCTGCGCTCGCTCAATCGCAGCCTCAAATCCATGCACCGCAGCCGCATCGGTTCGTGCCATGATCATCAGATCAGCGTCGCGACGTGCGTCACAGGCGGCGCGAATCTTTCCCAGCATTTCTTCCGTGGCAATCACATCCTTGCCGTTGAAATGCCCGCACCGCTTGGGCGAGACTTGGTCTTCCAGTTGAATGCAGTCTGCACCGGCACGCTCCAGGGTTCGAACCGTGTGATACGTGTTGAGCGCATTGCCAAACCCGGTGTCGGCATCGACGATGAGCGGCAACTCCACCGCGTCACGAATGCGGGCGGTGTGATCAGCGATATCCCTCAATCCCATAAAGGCCTGGTCTGGCAAGCCCAGCGACATATTGGTCACGCCAGCGCCAGTGACATACACCGCCTCAAAACCCATGTCTGCCACCACACGGGCCGACAAGGCATTGAATGCACCAGGCACCACAACACCACGACGGGCCTGTACCAGGGTTCGCAACTGCTGCTTGGTCGTCATGCTCAATTGTCTTTCATGCGTGCCTCACGCACGATCTCGCCCAGGCGTTTGCGCTCTTCCTGGGTGAATCGGATGAAATCAGACCTTGCGCCTCCCATGGGTTCGATACCCAAGGCTTTTAGCCGTTGTGTGATCGCTGGGTCTTTCATGGCTTTGTCCACCGCGGCTGCCATTTTGTCCATCACATCGTCGGGCGTTCCCTTGGGGGCATGCACACCGGCCCAGTGCGCAATTTTCAGATCAGGGAAACCCTGTTCAGTGGCTGTGCTCAATTGCGGATAGGCAGACAACCGGTGCGTCCAGGTCGTCGCCAGCGCCTTGAATTTGCCGTCATGCAGGATATGGGGCAACGCAATGATGCTGGCTTCGGACGTGCCCTCCACCTGACCGCCCATCACGGCCGTGGTGCTTTCAGACCCGCTTTTGTAGGGCACGGGTTGAAGTTGAGCCCCGTATTTCACATTCAGAATTTCCGCCACGAAGTGCGGCGTACTGCCTGAGCCGGCCGTGGCGAAATTGAAACCCTTGCCTTGTTTCGAGGCGTCAACAAAATCTCTCAGGTTTTGATAGCGTGAAGACTGTGGTACCACCACCATGGACGGCGACAGTGCGATCAAGGCCACTGGCACCAGATCCTCGTCCTTGTAGGGCAAGTTCTTTTTGATCATGGTGTTGGAGATCACGCCAGCAGCGCTGATCAGAAAGGTATAACCATCGGGCGCACTCTTGGCCACCAGGGAAGCCCCCAACGATCCTCCGGCGCCAGGACGGTTGTCCACAATCACAGTCTGCCCCAGTGCCTTGCTAGCTCCTTCCGCAGCCGCGCGCCCCATCAGATCGTTGGCCCCGCCAGCCGCAAACGGGACAATGAAATGGATGGGCTTGTTGGGCCAGGCCGGCTGGGCGCTACTCGACAGTGGTAGGAGCCAGCAACACCAGGCCACACAGGTCAACCAGTGAGAAGGGCTTGCTCTAAGCATGGCAATTCTTTCAAAACGATAGACTAGCGAGTAGCGTTGTCGCAAAACCGATTTATGTGATCAAACGCTTGCCCCAGATAATTCTCGTAATTATCACGCTCGACAAAACCCAGATGTGGGGAACACAGGCAATTGGGCAAGTCTTGTAAGGGATGGCGATTAGCCATTACAGGCTCTTGCTCGTACACATCGACCGCGGCAAATCCGGGGCGTCCCAGCCGCAAAGCCGTGACAAGTGCGTCAGGCTCAATCAGTTCCGCACGTGCGGTGTTGATCAAAATAGCATCCGGTTTCATGAGCGCAAGATCATGAGCCGTGACGAGCCCTTGTGTTTGCGGCGACAAGCGAGCCAAGATACACAACACATCCGATTGTGCAAAGAAGGCCTCGCGAGAGGAGGCCACAGCCCATCCGCGTTCACGAGCCTTTTGCTGTGAACCTTCACGTCCCCAAACTAGGATGCGCGCTCCCAGTGTATGCCCCGCCTGCGCAACTTGCTCACCAATACGTCCCAACCCCAGGATGCCCAGGGTTCGTCCATGCAACTGTCGGCCCAGGGTGCGCTGCCAAATACCGGCATTCATGTTTGTAACCTCTGACACCAAATTGCGTAGGCTCGCCAATATCATCAACAAGGTGAATTCGGCCGTGGCCACTGCAGTACCTTCAGTTTCAAACACCGCAATGCCCCGGGCCTGACATGCCGCCATATCAAGATGCCGCCCTATCTTTCCAGTTTGAGCAATCACCTTCAAATCCGGCAAGCGCGATAACAGCGCCTCCCCCACATACGTACGTTCGCGAATAAGAACCAACGCCTGCACCCCTTTCAGCAAACCGGACAGCTCTACCGGATCACTGACATGCCGATTTAACACGAGCACGTCATGTTTCTGAATCTTCGCAAAACAGGCCAAGGATTTCACGCAATCTTGAAAATCATCAAGAACAGCAATTTTCATCTCTGCATTTCCCTACATGATGACGGACAAGATCTATAGCCGTAATTATGGGTCTGATACCTGGGTGATACCCCTGCGCCCACATGAATGACGCGTCCCGTCTTGTGTCCTCCCGCGTTTTACAGTGAAATACCCCGCACGTTCTCTGGAGAGTTCATGAGCCTGTTCAGCACCCCGTTTTCTCCCGACCGTGACGCCGCTGTCGTCACGGGTGCCGGTAATGGCATTGGCCGCGCCATTGCACAAGCCCTGGTGGGTGAAGGCGTTCGCACTTTGTTTGCAGATGTACGCGAGGATGCGGTGAAGGCTGCGATCGCTGCGTCAGCACGGCCTGACCTGGGGGTGCCCTGGGTCGGCGACCTGGCCGAGGCCTCGGCGTGTGACGCACTCTTGCAGCACGCCCAGTCCACCCTGGGGTTGGTCACGCATTTTGTGCACAGTGCTTCCCCGCCTCGACGGGAGGTCGATCACGCACTGGCCGTGGACGAAGACACCTGGCGACGCATGCGTGCGGTGAATGTGGATGCAGGCTTTCACCTGGCTCGCGGCCTGGCGCGGTCCCTGATCCAGGCAAAAACTCCGGGCTCTTTCCTGATACTCACCTCCCTCCACGCTGAGACGCCCCGCAATTTGCCCCACTACAGCACCTCCAAAGCCGCGTTGGCCATGATGGTCAAGGAACTGGCCAAGTCGCTGGGGCGCTACGGTATTCGCGTGAATGCCCTGGTCCCCGGTGCCATTGCTGCCGGTGGCTTTGTGGCCGATCCGGCGCTGGCACGGCACATACCCTTGGGCCGACTGGGCAAGAGCGACGACCTGGCCCCCATGGCCCTCACCGTGCTGTCCAACCAACTATCAGGCTATGTGACGGGTGCCGCCTTCGTGGTGGACGGGGGACTGGCGCTGACCAACTGGTTTGAGCCGCCCATCGTTGACTGAGATCCCCCTTGCACTCAATCGCCTCCGCAATGGGTTGCTTGATATGCACTTGCGGGACAGTTCCTCGGGATTACCCTGTTCGAAAGGTGCCAGGGTTTGGCTAGATTTGCTGTTGGTCTTTGCTTGCAAGGCAACAGGGGCCCATGCCCCTCCACCGTCGATAAAGGATCTATCCATGAACCGTATCTCTTCTCGCTGGCCTACCTGGAAAGGCTTGGCTCTGTCTGCGTTGGCGGCGCTCTCGATGACGTCAAGTCTGGCGCAAAACAAGGGGCCCATTCGCATTGGGGTGCTGGCTCCTATCACCGGACCCTTGGCAACGCCCGGCGCAGAAATGATCGACAGCTTGAAGATGTTCTGGGACAAGAACAACAATACCGTCAGCGGTCGCAAGGTGGAATTGGTGGTCGCCGATACGTCATGCAACCCTGACCAAGCCCTGACACAAGCACGCCGCTTGGCCCTGCAGGAAAAAGTCAATTTCCTGCTCGGGCCGTTGTGTGGGCATGAAGGCCCTGCCGTGGCCCAAGTCAGCAAGGAGACCGGCGTGCCACTCGTCCTAGATCCTGCCGGCGCTGACACCAACACCAAGTGGGACCGTACGCCGACGGTGATTCGAACAGCCGTCTCTGCCAGTCAAATCAGCCACCCCTTTGGCGACTACCTCTACAAGGATCTGGGCGCTCGAAACGCCACCTTCATCGCCTCCGACTACACCTGGGGACATGAGGTGGCCGGTGGCATGATCCGCACCTACAAGGAATTGGGTGGCAAGGTCAACAAGGTGATCTGGGCGCCTTTGGCCACCGCCGACTACGGCGCATCACTGGCGGCCATTCCCGCCGACAGCGATGCGGTTGTCGTCGCGCTGGCCGGTGTCGCACGCATCCGGTTTTTTGAAGCTTGGTACAACTTCGGTTACGACAAGAAATTCAAATTGCACGGCGGTTACTGGTTGCATGAGGACGCCATTCCTCAAATCGACGATCGGGCCGTGGGCCTGATCTCCAACTCCGTTCACTATGTGGCTGGCATCGACACGCCTGAAAACAAGGCTTTCGTGGATGAGTTTGCGCGTCGCTACAAGCGCCTGCCATCCTGGTTTGCCGAGTCCGCCTGGACCGCCGGGCTGTGGACCAAGGCGGCGATCGAATCCATCAACGGCAATGTTGAAGACCGCGCTGCCTTCCTGAAAGCCATGCGCACGGTGCAGGTCAAGGCTCCTCGTGGACCGCTCAAACTCGATGCGTATGACAACCCTGTTCAAAACGTGTACATCACGCGTTTGCAAAAGGTCAAACATCCGATTCTGGGCGACCAACTCATGAACATTCCGGTCAAGACCTACACCAATGTGTCGCAGTTCTGGACCGACAAGCCCGAGGACTTCCTCAAGCGCGGCCCCTACAAGCCTTGATATGGATGGCTTGCGCCCTGGCTCCATCGGGATGAGCATTCTCCCGAGGGGCCCGGACCCGGCTTCATGAACAGCTTCATCCTGCAAACCTTCAACGGCATTACCTATGCCGCTTTGTTATTCCTGCTCGCCAGTGGCTTCACCCTGACCTTTGGTCTGATGCGCATTGTGAATATGGCGCATGGGGCCTACTACCTGCTGGGCGGCTATGTGGGTTTGACGGTGGCCAAGACCACCGGCAGTTTCACCTTGGCCCTGCTGGCTGGGGGCGCTTCCGCGGTGATGCTGGGTTGGTTCAATGACCGATTTCTGATTCGTCGTACCGGTGAAGATCATCTGGCCCAGGTGCTGATCACCGTGGGCGTGGCCTACCTGGTGGGCGACATCACGATCAAGATCTGGGGCGGTGACGCCCTGAAGCTACCGCTACCCCCGATGCTGCGCGGCGTGGTCGAATTGCCCGGCGGCATCACCTACCCCCTGTTTCGACTCGTACTGGTGAGCGTGGGTGTGGGCGTGGCCTTGTTGTTGTGGTTCATCTATCGACGCACACAAATTGGTGCAGCCATCCGCGCCGGCGTCGATGACCGTGAAATGGTGTCTGCCGTGGGCATTCATGTCGACCGCCTGTTCGTGTTGGTGTCCGGTCTGGCATCATTTCTGGCGGGGTTCTCGGGCGTCCTGGGAGGGGCATTCCTGACGGTCTACCCGGGAGCAGAATGGGAAATCCTGGTGTTCGCCTTGGTGGTGGTCATTGTGGGTGGCCTGGGCAGTCTGGAAGGCGCCATGATCGGCGCGTTGGTGGTGGGATTGCTGGACGCGTACGGTCGTTGGCTGGTGCCCGAGATGTCGTACTTTGTTCTCTTTGGCCCCATGGCGGTGCTGTTGTTATTTCGTCCGCGAGGCCTCTTTGGCACCGCGTTGATGCATTGAGAGCGCAGGGGATACGCGTGCAAACACGTTGGTGGATGTTGCTGGGCCTGCTCTTGCTGATCCTGCCTTGGGTGGCGGACGAATACTGGGTGAGCCTCCTGACCCAGATGTTCATTTTTGGTTTGCTGGCCTTGGCCACCGATTTATTGCTGGGCCATGCGGGGCTGTTCTCGCTGTGTCATGCGGCTTTTTTCTCGGTGGCCGCCTACACCAGCGCCATTTTGCAAGTGCGCTATGGCTTCAGCACCCTCAGCGGTATGGCCGCCGGCGTAGCGCTGGGCACATCCCTGGGCCTGTTGTTTGGGCTGGCGGTGCGAACCCGTGGCGTGTATTTCATCTTGGTGACCCTGGCCATGGGCTATGTGATTTGGGGAGTGGGTTATCGCTGGAGTGCCCTCACTGGGGGTGACAGTGGCATCACCAATGTGCCCGTGCCGTCGGTGGGTAGCCTCAGCGTTCAAAACGGCATCGAGATGTACTACCTCATCTTGTTGATCGTGGTGCTGGTGCTGGCCTTGTACGCTCGCGTGGTGGCTTCACCCTTCGGCCTGGCGCTCAGAGGCATCAAATCCGGTGAGCCGCGCATGCGCAGCCTGGGCTTTTCGCCGGCTCGGCATCTCTACGCGGCCTTTGTGCTGTCGTCCCTGTTGGCCAGCCTGGCGGGCGTGTTGTATGTGTGCTTCAACAAGTTTGTGAATCCAGTGTCGGCTTCGTTGCATGTGAACGTGGAGGCTGTGCTCATGGCCATCGTGGGAGGCTCGGGAACATTGCTTGGTCCCTTTCTGGGTGCCGGCTTGATACTGGGCTTGCGCAATTGGGTCAGCACGTTTTTTGAACTTCACCTGGCCGTGATGGGTTTGGTGTTCATTGCGGTGGTGCTGTGGGTACCCGGCGGGGTGATGGGTTTGATGCGTCGACTGTTAGCCAGCAAGCGGGGAGACTCATGAGCGCAGCCCTGGTGTTGGACCGTGTGGTCAAACGATTCGGCGGACTGCAAGCGGTTCGAGAGGTATCGCTGGAGGTAGCCCTGGGTGAGCGACGCGTCATCATCGGCCCCAATGGTGCAGGAAAAACCTCGTTGTTTCACTGCATCAGCGGGACCTTGCAGGTCACGTCCGGACGGATCGAGTGTCTGGGCCACGACATGACGCACCTACCCGAGCACCAGCGCACCTTGCTGGGCATCGGACGCACCTTTCAGATCTCAAGTGTCTTCCCGGATTTGACTGTGCTGGAAAACATCGCATTGGCCCGACTCGGTATTACTTCCACCAAATGGTCTTTGTGGCGCAATGCTCTGGCGCAACCCGGCTTACTCAGGCTCGCGGCTGAAGAACTCGAGCGTGTGGGTCTGCCGGGGCGCGAATCTTGGATGGTGAAATCCATGTCCTATGGAGAACGTCGGCAATTGGAGTTGGTACTGGCACTGGTCAATCAGCCGAGGGTGTTGCTACTGGACGAGCCCTGTGCCGGTTTGTCTCCCGCAGAGCGGCACCGCTTGTCTGACATCATTCAAAATTTGCCTCGCAGTATCACCATGCTGATGATCGAACACGACATGGATGTGGCGTTGGGACTGGCCGATCGCGTCACGGTGCTGCACCAGGGTCAAGTGATTGTCGAAGGAGCCGCGGACCAGGTTCAGAATGATCCGCAGGTGCAGGAGGTGTACTTTGGACAGCGCTGACGTGTTGTTGTCGGTGCAGGATCTGCACACCTATTACGGTGACAGTTATGTGCTGCAGGGCGTGAGCCTGCAAGTGCCGCGTGGACAAGTGGTGGCGGTGCTGGGGCGTAACGGCATGGGCAAGACGACCTTGATCCGTTCGTTGTTTGGCCTCACACCGCCTCGGCAAGGCTCGATCAGTTTCATGGGAGCGCCCTTGACAGGATTGGCTCCCTACGAGGTGGCTGCGCGAGGCATTTCCCTGGTTCCGCAGGGGCGTCGGATCTTCAGACATCTGACGGTTCGTGAAAATCTGTTGTTGCCTGTGAGCGGATTGGCCAAGGGACGCCAGGCTTTATCCGATCAAGGCGGGCATACCTGGACGTTTGACAGCGTACTTCACGAGTTCCCTCAGCTGCGCGATCGCCTCTCCAATGGCGGCAGCGAACTCAGTGGCGGAGAGCAACAGATGCTCGCGATTGGTCGTGCCCTCATGAGCAACCCAGCATTGGTGTTGATGGATGAACCCTCTGAGGGCCTATCACCGCGCTACGTCCTGCATGTGGCTGACATCTTGCGGCGCATGCGCAGCCTGGGTCATGCCGTCTTGTTGGTCGAGCAAAACTTGTCGATGGCTTTGTCGGTGGCTGACCAAGTGTTGATCATTGCGTCCGGCCGCCTGGTTTTCAAAGGCACCCCCGAGGCTTTGCAGGCGCAGCCCCAGGTCCTGCATGATCACCTGGGTGTGTCGGCAGGTTGATCGATATTTTCAAGGGCCCATCCCACATGAGTCGACTACACCACTTGAATCCCACACCCCACACGGTTCACTGGGGGCATTTCGATGCCGCTCTGCCTGCCGTTTTAGAGATCGATTCTGGCGATACGGTCATCATCGACACGGTGTCAGGAGGCCGTCAAGAGGTGACCGATGACGCGCTGTTCAGAGCGGATCACCGGCTGATAGTGGACACGGTGCCGCAAGCCCTGGGGCCCCATATCCTGACCGGTCCTGTGGCCATCCGGGGCGCACAGCCGGGTGACACGCTAGAGATCTGTATCGAATCGATTGAGCTCACCGAGGATTGGGGCTGGAACATCATCCGTCCGCTCAAGGGGGCGCTGCCGGAGGATTTTCCCTACCTGAGCCGACGCATCATTCCGATCGACCGACAGGCCGGACTCGCCCACCTGCCCTGGGGGGTATCGATCCCGGTGCGCCCGTTTTTCGGCATCATTGGGGTGGCTCCCCCACCGGTCTATGGCCGCGTGTCCTCCATCGAACCGCGTGAGTATGGCGGCAACATCGACAACAAAGAGTTTGTGCCAGGCACCTCCTTGTTTCTGCCCGTCTTTGTGCCTGGAGCCCACGTCTCCGTGGGAGATGGCCATGCTGTGCAAGGCGATGGCGAGGTGTGTCTGACGGCGCTGGAGACTTGTCTGAAGGGCCGTTTCCGCTTTGTGCTGCATAAACGCCCGTTGAAGTTCCCCAGGGCCATCACGCCCACGCATATCATCTCGATGGGCATGAACACCGATTTGGACGATGCTGCACAGCAGGCCTTGCGTGACATGATTGCCTGGCTGGTGGAGCTCAAGGGCTGGCAGCCCGAAGAGGCTTACGTCTTTTGCAGCCTGGCGTGCGACCTGCACGTCACGCAATTGGTGGACGGCAACAAAGGCATCCATGCCATGGTGTCACGCGAGCTGCTGGGCTTGTCGTAAGGCCTTCCAGACTCGCTGCGACGTGAAGGGCAGATCGAGTTGTGCCACCCCGGCATAGCTCAGCGCATGCATGATGGCGTTGATGGTGCTTGGCAAGGCGCCTGCCACACCAGACTCTCCCGCACCCTTGACGCCCAAAGGATTGGTTCGGCAAGGCACGCTGTGATGCGCAATGGTCATGTGCGGAACCGTGTCTGCACGTGGCATGGGGTAGTCCATGAATGACGCTGTGAGCAACTGCCCCTGATTGTCATAGTGCAGTCGCTCGCCCAGCACTTGGCCCAGCCCCTGCGCTACGCCACCCATGATCTGTCCTTCGATCACATCGGGGTTGAGCATCACGCCCACATCATCCACCGCGGTGTACCGCACCACCTCGACCAAGCCCGTGTCGGGGTCGATCTCGACCTCACAAATATGGCAGCCGTTGGGAAAGGTCATGCCGGATGACACAAACTTGGCCACGTTATCGAGTGTGGCAGGCAGGTCTTCGGGTACGGATCCTCGCGATGCCAAATGTGCCGTCAGGTCCAGCAAAGGCACCACCTGATCCGTCCCGACGACGCGGTAGCACCCTTGGTCGAATTCCACATCCTCAGGTGCAGCCTCCATCACCAGGGCTGCCAGTTGATGCCCGCGACGGATCGCCTCATCACACGCCATGACCGCCGCACTGCCCGCCATCATGGTGGAGCGCGACGCCACAGTGGCCACCAGGCCCGGTGTCTGATCGCTGTCACCGGCCACCAGCCGCACCTGTGCGGGCTCAATGCCCAGTCGCTTGGCGATCAGGGGCGGGTAGGTGGATTGATGCCCCTGTCCCATGGCTTGCGCGCCCATGTGCAAGCTCACCGTTCCGTCTGCGTGGAAGCGCAGATCCACAGGCTCCTCCAGAATGCCACCGGCCACTTCCAGAAAGCTGCACAAGCCAATACCGCGCAAGCGTCCCAGCGCCGCCGACTGCTGGCGACGTTGCTCAAAACCCGACCAGTCTGACAACGCCAGGGCCTGGTCGAGTACAGCTTCAAATTCACCACTGTCGTAGACCATGGCGTTCGCTGCTGCATAGGGCATGGCCGAGGCTGGCACCAGGTTGCGTCGTCGCAGCTGCACCCGGTCCATGCCCAAGTGCGGCGCGGCCTGATCCAGCAATCGCTCGACCATGTAAATGGCCTCGGGACGGCCTGCTCCACGATAAGGCCCGTGAGGCATGGCGTGTGTAAAGGCCAACCGCGATTCCGTGCGAATGCAAGGAATCCGGTAAACACTGGACAAACAATTCTTGGTGTTGTTGGTGCCCACAATCGCGATATAGGTCGAGGTGTATGCACCAATGCCTACCACCAGTTGCACATGCAAGCCCAGAATGCGCCCCTCCCGATCAAAGGCCATGCGCGCTTGCAAATGCGAGTTGCGGCTGTGCGTGTCGCCCAAAAAGCACTCCAGTCGAGTCGCGGTCCAGCGCACGGGACGGCACAGCACCCGGCTGGCCAACAGCAGCGCCGCATATTCCGGATAGGTCTGCACCTTGGCACCAAAACCGCCTCCGACGTGCGGCGTGACCACACGGATGGTCTCGAGCGGTACTTGAAAGACGTGTTCGGCCAGCAGCTTGCGAACCAGCATCACGCCCTGCGTCCCAGCCACCAGCGTGAACCGCTGGCTGACCGGATCCCATTGGGCAATGGCCGCCCTGGGTTCCAAGGCGCACGCCGTCATGGGCGGATCTTCCAGGGTCACCGATTCGATGTGGTGCGCCTGTGCAAAGGCTGCCGCCAACGCAGCCGCATCGCCGTCGGCCCAGTCCAGCACCAGGTTGCCCGGTGCTTGTTCATGCACTTGCACGGCATCGGGTTGCAAGGCCGCCTGCGGATCGATGACAGCGGGTAACGTGTCCCATTCCACATGCACGTGCTCAGCAGCCAGCTGCGCCGCTGATTCCGTGTCAGCCACCACCAGTGCGACGGCCTCCCCCACATGACGAACCACATCGCCAGCCAAGACCGGAATGCCGGCTTGCTTCATGGGCAGTCCATCACGGCCATTGAAAACGGCCATCGGGCGAATCGTGCCGAGTCCAGCCTGCACCACATCCTGGCCCGTCAAAACAGCCTGAACACCGGGCATGGCACGCGCTATCTCGGTATCCAGATGTCGTATACGCGCGTGAGCCACTGGGCTGCGAACAAACACAGCATGCAGTTCGCCCTCAAGATGAATATCGCTGGTGTAGCGGCCATGACCGCGAACGAGTTCATCCAATTCATCGAGGTCACCACGCTGGCTGCGTCCATGACGCAAGGGATCTTGAACCATACTAGTTCTCCAGTTTCAGTCCAACGCTGTGCGCGGCGTTGCAGACCGCGCTCCAGGTATCGTCTGGGATCGGAATGCCCTCACGCGCACGCTGCGCACGCACTCGGGCTTCAGGCTCGCCAGGCACCAACACCTCATCAAATCCGGCGGCTGGGGGCACCCCTTTGATTTGTCCCAATCGGTGAGCCAAGGCCGATGCATAGTCAGACTTGGGTCGGAAGAGTTGAGCGTCCATCGCAAAGATAAAAATGCCACTGCGCGCGGTCACGCCCGGATAGGCTTCAGCCCCAATCAAGGGGCCGCTCAAGAGCTCCGCCATGACGGCCAGGGCATACCCTTTGTGCCCACCAAAGGGCAACAAAAAGCCCCCATCCAAAAAGTCTTGCGGGTTCACGGACGGTTGGCCGTGTTTGTCCAGGATGACATTGGGGGGCAGTTGTTGATGGCGCGCCTTGGCCACCTTGACCTTACCCGCCGCAATGGCGGATGTGGCGATATCCAGTGTGACGGGAGCGCCTGCGGGGTTGGGCATGGAGACCGCAATGGGATTGGTGCCGAGCACAGCCGCTGCGCCCCCATAAGGGGCCGTCATGGGACGATCCACAGTTCCAATGACCATGAACATGACCACGTCTTGACGGGCGGCCCGGTCGGTGAAGGCGGCCAATCGCCCCGTGTGCGCAGCCTGAACCACTGACACCACCGCGACACCATGGGCCTTGGCTTTGGCGATGGCGAGATCCGCCGCATAGAGTCCCGTGACCTGCCCCAGCGCCCAATGGCCTGAAATCAGCGCCGAATTGGGCGTCTCCTGCAAGACTTCCGGTCGGGCCGTGGGCACGATCTCCCCGTCCACGATACTTTTCAAATACTCGGGAATGCGCAAAATGCCATGCGAATCGTGCCCTGCCAGGTGATTATCCACGAGCACATCAGCCACTTGCTGCGCCAAATCTTGTGGCGCACCCGCAGCGCGAAAAATGGAGGCAGTGATGTTTTCCAACTCACGCTGACTGAAGACTGGCATCGTGTTGTGCTCCCGACGGATGAACGCTACTATCTTAGTGTGCTTACTCGAGATGACACCATGAAATTTTTGAAATGGACGCTGGGATGCTTAGGAGCCTTGGCGTGTTCAGCCGTGCTGGCACAAGCGACATTTCCCAGCAAGCCCGTGAACATCGTTGTTCCTTTTCCGCCCGGGGGTGCTGCTGATCAACCCGCCAGACTCTTCAGTCAGGCGATGAACAATGTGTGGAAGCAACCCGCTGTGGTGAACACCCGTCCGGGTGCCGGGGGCGCCATTGGCACCGTTGCTGTTGCCAATGCTGTGGCAGATGGCTACACCCTGTTGGTCACCAACCCCTCCCTGCTGATCCTGCCTGAGGCGGATCGTCTCTTTGGTCGAACCCCCTCTTTTGAGCGTTCCAGCTTTGTTCCGCTGGGCTTGCTGGTGGCAGACCCTTTGGTGCTGGTCGTGAAGTCCGACGCACCTTGGAAAACGTACCAGGAATTCATCGCTGACGCACAAGCCAACCCCGACAAGATCACCTATGGGTCCTCGGGCTCTTACAGCGCCTCGCACTTGCCGATTGAAATGCTGGCCAACGCGGCTGGTATGAAGCTGCGCCACATCTCCTATTCCGGGGGCGGTCCTGCCATCCAGGCTGTGCTGGGCGGTCACATCGGTGCCACAGCCAGCTCCCCGTCCGCCGTGTCAGCACTGATCAAGTCGGGTGCGCTCAGGCCCTTGGTGGGCACGGGTGCCAAACGCATTGCGTCCTTGCCTGATGTTCCCACTGCGGTGGAACTTGGCTTTAAGGATGCAGAGTTTTATATCTGGATCGGTCTGTTTGCACCGGCGAATACCCCAGCGGCGGTCGTGCAAACCTTGCGCTCGGATATCCAAAAGGCGGTCACCATGGACAACGGGTTTGTCCAAAGCATGACCAATCTGGGTGCCGTCCCTGACTACCGCACGGCTTCCGCGTTTGACGAGTTTCTCAACAGGGATGCCGAACGGATCAAGGCGACCCTGCTGCGCATTGGCAAAGTGGACTGAACGTTTGCACGTCAAGCGCGTGCCTCACAGCGCGGCAAGCGCCGATACCTTTGTCGAGTACGCGACTGGAATCCCACTGGGTTAGTACTTAAACGACTTGTATCCGAGGCGCATTTGGTGACAAATGCGCCTCTGCACCGAAAATCCTTGCGGCGCCGTTCACCTCTCCAGGAGATGATTCATGTTCCATGCATTCCATCCAGGTCACTTGATTCGAAGACTCTTGCCATGGGCGCTCTTGCTCGGGGTTGCCAGCACCTGGGCTCAGGGGTTTCCCAGCAAGCCCGTGCGCATCGTGATTCCCTTTGCGACTGGCGGTAGCACCGACGCCAATGCCCGCATCATCCAGGACAAGCTCAGCCAACTGTGGGGCCAGCCGGTTGTGGTCGAGGCCAAGCCTGGGGCCAACACCATCATCGGAACTGATCTGGTGGCCAAGTCACCGGCTGATGGCCACACACTCCTGCTGACCTCTACCGCCATGGTGGTCAATCCCAGCATGTACGCCAAGTTGCCCTACGACACTTTGAGTGACCTGGTCCCGATCACCGTCGTGTCCGTCTCGCCGTTTGCGTTGGTGGCGCCCATCAACTCGCCGTTCAACCAACTGAAGGATGTGCTGGCAGCCCTGCGCGCAAAACCCGGCTCGGTGAGCTTTGGGGTGTCGGATTCGAGTGCGATGTTATCGGGCTATTTGATGAACATGCTAGCCAAAGCGGACATGCAGGCCATCTCATACAAAGGCGCAGGTCCGCTGATGATTGATCTGGCCGGTGGTCATGTGCCGCTGGGCATTGCAGCGGTCAGCTCGGTGCAGGGGCAAGTCAAAAACGGACGGGTCAAGATCGTTGGCATCGGCTCTCCCACACCGTCCAGTCTGTTTCCCCAAGCTCCCTTGATTGCACAGGATTTACCGGGCTACGAAGCCATTTCCTGGTTTGGCCTCTTGGCACCCAAGGGAACGCCTGCCGATGTCGTCAACCGTATACAGCGCGATGTCGCCACGGTGCTGAAGGATCCCGATGTTCAGCAAAAAATCCAGGGCTTGGGCGCCGATCCTGGCGGCATGCCCCCCGAAGAGTTTCAAGCACGCATCAAGCGGGAGATCGACTTGTGGTCGCGCGTGGCCAAAGCCGCCAACATCAAACCGGAGTGACGTGTGATGACAGCAGAATTCAAGTCCGAGGTTCGCGATGGCATGCACATCGACTGGGATGTCCCCATTCGAATGGACGATGGACTGGTCCTGAGAGCCGACATCTTCCGTCCCATTCCCGCCGGGCGCTACCCCGTCATCATGACCTACGGCCCTTATGGAAAAGGCGTCGCCTTTCAGGAGGGCTACCAAACGGCCTGGGACATCATGTGCCGTGAAAATCCTGATGCCGTATCGGGCACCAGCAACCAATATGCGAACTGGGAAGTGGTCGACCCTGAAAAATGGGTGCCTCATGGCTATGTGTGCATCCGTGTGGATTCGCGTGGTGCAGGTCGGTCTCCCGGCTACTTGTGCCATAACAACGACCGCGAGCAAAAGGACTACCATGACTGCATTGAATGGGCTGCGGTGCAGCCCTGGTCGAATGGCAAGGTCGGACTGAACGGCATTTCTTATTACGCTGCCAATCAATGGCGCGCAGCTGCCACGCAGCCCCCTCATCTGGCGGCCATCTGCGTCTGGGAAGGCTGGCACGACAACTACCGCGACGGCAATCGCCACGGAGGTATCCTGTGCTCGTTTCGCAAGAATTGGCAAGACATGCAGGTCAAGACGGTTCAGCATGGTGTGGGCATTCATGGTCGACGTCACCCCATCACCGGCGAGTGGGCCTGCGGTCCTGACACCTTGAGCCCGGAGGAATTGGTCGCCAACCGGGAAAACATGGCCCATGAGTTGCTCACACGCGAGCTCGACAGCCCCTATTACCGTGAACGTTCCGCCGATCTGTCGCGTGTGACGGTGCCACTGCTGTCATCCGCCAATTGGGGCGGTCAAGGCTTGCATCTGCGCGGCAACATGGAGGGTTTCATCGGCGCAGCGTCGCCGCAGAAGTGGCTCGAGGCCCATGGAGGCTCGCATTGGGCGCCCTTCTACACCGATTACGGTGTGACTATGCAGCGGAAGTTTTTTGACCACTTTCTCAAGGGCGAGGACAACGGTTGGAACCTTGAGCCGCGTGTGCGACTGCAGGTACGACACCCGGGCGAACGGTTTGTGGAGCGCCATGAAACCGAGTGGCCGCTAGCACGCACCCAGTGGACGGACTTTCATTTGCATCCGGACACGATGTCCCTGTCGCCCCATCCGTATGCGGGCGCAGAAACCCAACTCACCTACGAGGCCATGGGACAGGGACTGACGTTTATGACCGCTCCCATGACCGAGCCGACCGAGATCACCGGACCTTCTGCTGTCAAGCTGCACATCTCCTCCTCCACCGAGGATGCCGATGTGTTTGTTGTGCTTCGGGTGTTTGATCCTGCCGGTAAGGAAGTGGTTTTCCAGGGCGCCTTGGATCCACACAATCCGATCAGCCTGGGGTGGCTGCGTGCCTCGCACCGAAAACTTGATCCTGCCAGATCGCTGCCCTATCGACCGTATCACTCGCACGATGAGAAGCAAGTTTTGCGTCCCGGCGAAAAGGTGCCGCTGGACGTCGAAATTTGGCCCACCTGCATTGTGGTACCTGCGGGATACCGAATCGCCCTCTCTGTGCGCGGTCGGGATTACGAGTGGGACGGCCCCGCGGCCTCCTTGTCCAACATGAAGAACCCGATGAAGGGATGCGGGCCCTTCGTGCACGACGACGATCAGGATCGTCCGCCCGAGATCTTTCACAACCAGGTGAGCATCCATTTTGGTGGCGAGCACACCAACCGACTGCTGCTGCCGGTGATCCCCACCCAACCCTGAGTCATTGACCGCAACCCACCTGACCATGAGTACCCCCGCACCTCGGGCCTTCACGATCGACCGCAACGACGGTCGCCCCGTCCTGCCCGGCAACCTGCACATCAACCGCTTGCTCTCTCAGTGGCTGGATTTTTCCCGTCCAGGTCTGGTGCGAGTCTTCACCGGCAAAGTCGAACTGGGGCAAGGCATCCTGACGGCTTTGTCCATCATCGCCGCTGACGAACTCGATGTTGCACTCGATCAGATTGGCATGGTCAGCGCAACCACCCTGGAAGGTCCCGATGAAGGCATGACCAGCAGCAGCATTTCGGTGCAAGACTCCGGGTCTGCCATTCGACACGCCTGCGCTGAGGTGCGCTACCTGGCCTTGCAGCGAGCCGCACAGGCTCACCAGTTGGACATCCTGAGCCTGCGCGTCAACGAAGGTCGATTCAAGTCCGCCGAGGGACAAGACCTGGGGGATTACTGGCACTGGTTGCAAGACCTGAACCTGATGCGAGAGTACGAGGGCCTGTCTCGTCCCAAGCCCTACAGCGAATTGACGCTGCATGGGCGTGGCAAGGTGCCCCGCGTGGATCTGCCGGACAAGATCCTGGGTCGACCGCGCTTTATCCACGATCTGCGCTTACCGGGCATGCGCCATGGTCGAATCTTGCGCGCCCCCGCGGCCGAAGCACAGCTGACCAACGCCCAGCAGCCGGTACCCAGCGCGTTACGGGACAGATGGTCTGCCTCAGGCGTCCAATGCGTCTTGGATGGCCGCTTCATAGGCATCGTGGCTGAATCGAACCTGGCGGCCGATTCGGCCCTGGGCGAACTGCGTGAGGCCGTGCAGTGGACCGTGCCGGCTGTGCTGCCCGACCGGCATCAACTGGCTGACTTCCTGCGCACTGCAGCCAACGAAGTCACTTACCCTATTCAACAGGGCGAACTGCTTCAGGCGGGCGACGGCGTCAGCCTGGCATGCGACTACCTCAAACCTTACCTGGCCCACGCCTCCATCGGGTTGAGTTGCGCGCTGGCCCAATGGGATGGGGCCACCTTGCAGGTCTGGACCCACAGCCAAGGCATTCAAAACCTGCGCGACGACTTGACCAAAGCCCTCGGACTGCCCAAGTCGTCGATTGTCATGCGACACGTTGAAGGGTCGGGTTGCTACGGCCACAACGGTGCGGATGATGTGGCATTTGATGCCGTCATGCTGGCCATGGCTCTGCCCGGTGATCCGGTACGGGTGGTGTGGTCACGCGCCGACGAGTTGTCCCACGCACCCTTGGGCAGTGCACACCTGGTCTCACTGCGTGCGCGCTTGAATGACGAGGGTCACATCACCCACTGGCACCACGAGCTGTGGGCCAATGGCTACAGTTCGCGCCCAGGGCGGGCGGCATTGCCGACCCTGCTGGGTGCATCCCAGCGTGCCAACGGACAGCCTATTCCTCTGGCCATCAATCCGCCCCTGGCGGCAGGCGGTGGATCAGACCGCAATGCAGTACCCGCTTACAACATTGAGCATACGCACGTGGTGAATCATCGCCTCACCGTGATGCCCCTACGCACCTCGGCCATGCGTGCCTTGGGCGCCTACGCCAATGTGTTTGCCATTGAATCCTTCATGGACGAGCTGGCCCATGCCAGCAACCAGGATCCCGTGGAATTCCGCCGTCGCCACATGACCGACCCCCGAAGCCTGGCCGTGCTCAATGCCGTGGTAGAGCGCAGCACCTGGTGGCATCAACCCCGCGAGGAAGGCGTGGGACACGGCGTGGCCTGGGCGCGATACAAAAACACCTCGGCCTGGTGTGCCGTGTTGGCGCGGGTGCAGGCGGGCGAAACCCTGCGTGTGCTTCAACTGGATGTGGCGGTCGATGTGGGCCGGGTGGTGGACCTCGATGGTGTGATCAACCAGACCGAGGGCGGAGCGCTGCAAGGCATGAGCTGGACCCTGAAAGAAGCGGTTCACTTCGATCGCCAACAAGTCACCACGCAAAGCTGGGTGGACTACCCCACCCTGCGTTTTTCCGAAGTACCCGCCTTGACCATCCACGTCCTCGACCAGCCCGACCAACCCTCCCTGGGCGCCGGCGAGTCTGTCCAAGGGCCTGTCGCCGCCGCCCTGAGCAACGCCTTGTTCGATGCCCTGGGGGTGCGCGTGCGCCAATTGCCCTTGTCACAGGACCACATCCTGCAAGCCTTGAACGAAACGTCTTGAGCCTCTCATCGTCCCTTCACCTCGCCATGATCCGAATCAACACCCAACCGATCCAGAGTTCACTGCCAGACAAGACACCCTTGCTCAACCTCTTGCGGGACGAGTTGGGCCTGTCGGGCGCCAAGCTCGGATGCGGCGAGGGTGAGTGCGGTGCCTGCATGGTGTTGGTCGATGGTCGACCGCAAACCTCTTGCAACCTCCCGTTATGGGCGGTGCAAGACCACGACATCACCACCCTGGAGGGCCTGGGGTCTGCCGAGCGACCTCATGCGCTTCAAGAGGCCTTCATCGCCGAGAATGCTGGCCAATGCGGGTACTGCTTGAGCGGTATTCTGGTCAGCGCGAGTGCCCTGTTGCAACACACCCCTCGCCCCACCCGTGCAGACATCTGTGCGGCACTGGACAAGCACCTGTGCCGCTGTGGCGCCCACGAGCGGATCATCCGGGCCGTTCAGCGTGCGGCCCAAGCCCTGGCTGGCTGACGTTTGAATTCGTGAAGGCTGCGTTGGCGCGACTGGCTTTTTTAAAGCATTTGGCCCAACTGTCTCAGCCAAGGGCGTGGCGGCGCATGAACTCGGCAAACTTGTCGGCCAGGGCTGGGTAGTGCGGCTTCCAGTCTGGAAACGCAATCAAGTCCACATCCTGGTCCTCGATAGGCAATTGAAACAGTTCAGCGCCCGGTATCAAGGCAGCCGCAGCCAGGCCATTCACACTGGAGTGGGTCTTGTCGTTACCCGGTACCACGAGTGTGGGCACGCGGTAAGACTTGAGTTCATCTTCGGGCACGCCCATCACGGGACCCACCGGACCGCTGGTGAAGTTGGCCAGCCAGCGCCCCATGACCGCCATGTAATCGCGCGGGTCCATGGCCATGAGACGATCACGGCTGGAAGGATTGAGGGCCAATCGTTCGCGGTAGGGCTCGGTGTCACACACGCCCACCATGCCACCCGCATGGGCGGCCTTGATGTATTGCCCGTAATAGGTGTTGGGCAGACGACCGGCGGCGAAGGCACCACCGGTCACACGCATCAACAACAGGCCCAGCACGAACTCGGGGTGACGACGCTGCACCGTCATAGACAGCCGGGCACCGGCAGAAGAGCCCCCGAGAAAGGCGCGCTCGGCGCCATGGTGCTGCAGCAAGGCATGCAGATCATCGGCCCAAATGTCCTCCTCGCTGCCCTCTCCGCCAATGATGATGTCAGATGCCCCCGTGTTGCGGCGGTCGTGCACCAGCACGCGAAACCCTTTGGCCGCCACCGCCTGCGCCAATGGCGCCATTTCGAGATAGCGATGACGCCCCCCCGAGTTCAACGCCAGCCAGGGGCCGCTGTCGCCAAACACTTCATGAAAAATATTGGCACCGTGGATGTTCAAGTAAGGCATGGCAAGTGTGTGAAGAATGGTGGTTGTCAATCGGTGTGTCTGGCCAGTCCGTCACTCGATGCGGATGCGCGCATCTTGTATCACGCGCTGCCATTTCTGAATTTCCTGTCGCACGAACTGCCCAAATTCTGCAGGCGCCTCGCCCCCCAGTTCGTATCCCATGGTAGCCGCCTGGTTCTTCCAGGCAGCAGAAGCCATGACCTTGGCCGTCTCCTGTTGCAGGCGCTGAATCACGGGGGCAGGGGTGCCCGCCGGCACAAACAAGCCGTTCCAGCCGGCAGCCTCCACGCCGCCCAATCCGGCCTCAGCGAGTGTGGGTACATCCGGAATGATCTGCACACGGCGAGGGCCTGCCACGCCCAGGCCCTTGAGCTTGCCGGCCTTGATGTGCTGGGCCACCACCGACGGGGCCAGGTAAGCCACCATGACATGGCCTGCCAGCAAATCGGGCATTTCAGCGCCGATGGCCTTGTAGGGCACTTCGCGCATGCGCACACTGGCTGTCAGTTTGACCAATTCACCTAGCAACTGTGTGATCGATCCCGCCCCGCCCGACGCAAAGGTCAGCTGATCGGGTTGAGACTTGGCCAGAGCGATCAACTCCTTGAGGTTGTTCGCAGGCACTGACGGGTGCACCACCAGCACCAGAGGTGAGGAGGTCATGCGCGTCACCGGTAGGAGGGCTTCGTTGAGCTTGCAGCAGGGCTGCGGACTCAGCAAGTCATTGAGTGCGTTGTTGACGTTGCCGTGCAGCAGGGTGTGGCCATCGGCGGCGGCTCGCGAGACTTCACGGGCACCTATGCTGCTATTGCCTCCCGGGCGGTTTTCCACAATGACTTGTTGGCCCAGGGCCTCAGACAAACCGGGCGTCAGATCGCGGGCCACCACATCCACCGCACTGCCCGGGCCGGCCGGCACGATGATGCGAAGGGTCTTGTTGGGAAAACTCTGGGCGCCGGCATAGCCCGCCGCCAGCATGCACATACCAGCCAGCCAGACACGCAAGTAACGACTCATCTTCAAACCTCCCATGTCACAACCCCATGTAATATTTTTTGACAAGATCACTGCCATACAACTCTTCGGCACTGCCCTCTACTGCAATTTCGCCGTGCACGATCAGGTAGCCCCGGTTGGCCACCCGCATCGCTTGGGTGAAATTCTGCTCGGCCATCAGCACGGTCAGACCAGCCATGCGCTTGAGTTCACGGATCTGGTCAATCACGTGCTTCACCAAAATGGGGGCGAGCCCCACCGAGGGCTCGTCAATCAATAGGATGCGCGGGCGCGACATGAGGGCGCGGGCCAGCGCCACCATCTGCTGCTCGCCACCGCTCATGCTGCCCGCAAGTTGCTCTTGCCGCTCTTTCAGGCGAGGAAACACCTCGTACACCTGCGCGAGCGAGTTGGCCAACTCGTCACGCGCGGCACCCCGGTATGCGCCCAGTTGTAAATTCTTGGCCACCGTGAGTTTGGGGAACAGATGTCGCCCCTCAGGCACCAAGGCAATGCCGCTGTTGACGATCTGCTCGGTGGTCATTTGACGCAGATTGAGTTCGACGCCATCCACCCGGGCGATGATCTCGCCGGCAGTGGGTTTGACAATGTTCATGAGGGATTTCATGAGCGTGCTCTTACCGTTGCCATTGGTCCCCAGCAAGGCCACAGTCTCGGCCTCGCCCACGTGCAGGTTCACGTCTTGGAGCACATTGACCGCCCCATATCCGGCCCGCAGGCCACGAACCACAATTTCAGTCGCCAAGATAAATCCTCTCGACAAGGGGGTCACGCAGAACCGCATCGGTCGGGCCATCGGCAATCTTCTTGCCGGCCGCCAGGACCACCAGGCGCTCGGAGAACGCCGACACCGCACGCATGATGTGCTCGATCATGATGACGGCAATGCCCATCTTGTTGAGCCCGAAGAGCAACGCCAGAATTTCATCGGTTTCCGAAGTGGCCAGACCTGCCATGGATTCATCGGCGATCAGCAACTTGGGCTGCGCAGCGATGGCACGTGCCAGCTCAAGCTTGCGAAGATCAATTTGCGTGAGACTACCGGCCATGTCGTCGCGCTTGTGTCTCAAGCCCACTTGGTCCAGCGCCTGCAAGGCCAACGCTTCCAACTCGGCGCCACTGTGACGTTGCCCGAGTCGGTGCTCGGCGGCGAACAACAAGGGCACGCGAATGTTTTGCAGCACCGACATGCGCACGAATGGGCGCGGAATCTGAAAGCTGCGCGCCAGTCCCCGGTAAGCCCGCTGGTGCGGAGGCAGGCCCAGCAGCGACTGCCCGTCAAAGTCGATCGTGCCCAACTCATTGGTCAGCACCCCCGACAAACAATTCACCAGGGTGCTCTTGCCCGACCCGTTGGGCCCAATCAGACCCACGCGCTCGCCCGGTTGTACATGAAAGTCAATGCCATCCAGGACCACAAAACCGCCAAAGCGCTTGCCCAGCTGACGCACCTGCAACAAGGGCTGCGTCATGGCTGTCTCCCTGACCGAATTTTCTGCCACAGACCCAGGATACCGTTGGGCGCGATCGCCACAAACAGCATCATCAGCACACCGACAAACAGCAGGCTGAGTTCCGGGGTGATGATGTTCTTCGAACCAAAGTACTGCTGGACGCCCCCCAACAACACGGCACCCACCACGGGGCCCGACCAGTGAGTCATCCCGCCGATGAGCGGCATGGCAATGCTGTTGACGGTGTGGACGAGATTGAAGGCGCCTATCGGGTCCACGTAGGTCACAAAATAGGGGAAGATGGAGCCGGCAGCACCCATGAGCGCACCGCTCAGTGCCGTGGCCTGCAACTTCAGTCGCAAGGTGGGAACGCCCGAGCATTCGGCAGAATCCTCGTCATCGCGAATGGCTTGTAAACCGGTACCCAGTTTGTTGCGCTCCACCGTGCGGGCAATCCAGATGGCGCACAAGGCAATGACCAGCATGACAAAGAACACGAACTCGGTGGAGGATGCAAACCCCGCCACTTGCGTTGGCTTCATCACATAAGCCCCTCGTGCTCCGCCCACGAAACTCCAGTTGAGCACCAGGGTTTGCGCCACGACCGCCAGCGCCAGCGTGGAGATCGAGAAGAAGACGCCTCGCAACCGCAAGGTCAGGTAGCCCGTGCACAAGCCCACCAGACCGGCCAGCAGGCTGCCCAGCACAATGGCGCCCGGCAGCACCAGATACGGCAGGTGACTGGCCCCCAGCGTGACGACGCCCAGATCCAGCGTCTTGAGTTGCTGAATGGCCAGCGCTTTGTTGAAAAATACCGTGCTGTAGGCGCCAATCGCAAAAAAACACGCCGAACCGAAGTTCACGTAGCCGCCATAGCCCCCCAGGATGTTCCACGCGGTGGCCAGCACCACGTATTGCAGGATGTAGAAAGCCACCAGCAGGTAGTAGCCTTCCCCCATCGATTTCACGCCGAAAAAAATCAGCACCCCAGCCAGCAGTAGGCCCAACACAAAACCCAGGTTGGATCGACCCATCATCGTCTCCCGAGCAGGCCAGAGGGCCGCAGCCCCAGCGTCAGCAACAGCAGGCCGAAGGCCACGGCAGGGGACCAGGATGGCCCCACGAAGGTCGAGGTCAGACTCTCGGCCACCCCCAGCAACAGCGCAGCCAGCAAGGTGCCGGACATGCTGCCCATGCCCCCGAGCACACACACCGCAAACACACGGCCAATGTACTCACGCCCCAGCGAGGGCTCCACCGGTTGGATGATGATGAGTGCGGCCCCGCCGAGTGCTGCAGTGGCCACCGACAGCCCAAACGCAATCTGCTTGATGCGCACCGGGTCAACGCCCATCAGGCGCAGGCCCAACTGCTCTTGCGCCACGGCCGATACCGCCAGACCGAAATAAGTGCGGGTGAGAAACAGATGAATTCCCGCAACCAGCACCAGCCCAATTCCAAAGGGAATCAGCAAACGCAGCGGAATACCCACCACCCCCCACTCGATCATGGCATCCACATACGGTGCCTGCACGCCACGCAAATCCACGCCAAAGATCAGGATCAAGGCCACATCCGTGACAAACAACAAACCAAAAAAGAAAGCCAACCCGCGTCGCGGATCTTTTTCCCGGCTCTCAAACAGGTTGTAGTACACGCGGTAGATCACCATGCCCATCAGACCGAACAGCGGGCTCAGCAGCAACATGATCAGCAACGGGTCCAGGCCGAATCGGTCGTTGAGCCAATAGGCCATGAATGATCCGAGCATGATCATGGCGGGGTGTGAAATGTTGGCGATGTCGAGCATCCCAAACGCAATGGAGATGCCGATCGACACGGCCGCATAAAACCCGCCTAGCAGAATACCTGCCACCAGGGCGTTCACCAGCAAGTCCAGGATGGTTGAAATTTCCATGGAGGTTCCCAGCACTCAAGGTTTCGGCAAGGTTTGCAATCCGCAAGGCCAGCCGGGTTGTTGAGCGATCTGTTCGGCAGAGAGCGTGGCATCCCAGGCATTGGCATCGAATCGACGCCCATTGGTCTGGTCGGCATGCGAAGACACCAGCCACAGCAAAGGAGGCACCATGTCGTCGGGCTCCACCAGACGTGGCATGTCCCCGCGCGCACTGGCCTCCCGCACCTCCTGCGCGATGCCCAGCGTGTTGGCACCACCGCCCGGATTCAGCACGTTCACGGTGACGCCGGTGCCCTCGAGTTCCTGCGCCCACACCATGCTCGCCATTTCCAAGGCGGCCTTGGATGAGCCGTAGGGGCAGAACCCTGGGCGCTGCATCGTGGGCTGCATGGTGGTGACGTTGAGAATGCGTCCCCAGCCGCGTTCGACCATGGCTGGAGCCACACGGGCGGCCATCATCTCGGGCGCCATGCAGTTGGTTTCATAGATGCCACGTATCACCTCATCAGAGCTTTCATAAAAGCGCCGGGGCGTTTGACGGGTGTAGAGGTCGGGCGCAACAAAGGTCAAGGTCAGGCCGGCGTTATTGACCAGAATGTCCACATGCCCAGTGTGCTGGCGGGCGTGCGCCACCAGCGCATCGCACCCGCTGGAACTGCGCAAATCGACCTGGAAGAAATCCAGGCGATCCGACAGCCCCTGCGAACGCGCGGCTTGCTCGAACGGGACACGGTCCTCGGCCAGATGTCCGGCGGCCACCACCGTGCACCCTTGCTCGGCCAGCGCCCAGGCCATGGCCTTACCCAGGCCCCGGCTGCCGCCGGTGACCAGGGCTACCCGCCCCTGCAATGACCCCACCTCAGCCTCCGAGCGGGAACGGTGCGGCCAGTTGCCCTGACTTGAATTTTTCAGGGTACAGAATGACCTGAGTACCCGGCTGATCGAACTGCCCCAGTTCCTTGCCATTGACCTTCTGGAACTGCGTCATCAGGATGCGCGGCTCGGCCCACTCGCCACGAGCGCCGAAGCGAATGTCGCCCATCACCGTCTTGAACGAGTTCTTGCGCAAATAGTCGGCCAGCACCTCGTCCTGCAAGGACTTGGTGGCCGTCACCGCCTGCTCGAGCACCTGCAACTGGGCAAATGTCGTGGGCGGCACGTAAAAACCCAGCTGGTCCAAGCCCTGGGCGCTGGCCACAGCGCGGTAGCGGTTGATCAGCTCGCGCGTTCCTTGGAATTGCATGGTGGGCTCGGGCAAATACAGCTCGTAGTTCACGACACCATTGATGACACCCGACAACTGCTGCTTGAGCGCTGCCACCTGCAAACCCACCATCGCGCCGCCAAACATGGTGCACTTGAGCTTCACCTCGGCAGCCGCTCGGACCAGGCCCGAGGTATCCGCCACATACGATCCCACAAACACCAAGTCGGGCTTGGTGGCGGCAATGGCACGCACAACCGACAGGAAGTCCACCTGGTTGGGCGGATACGACTTGTCATACACCACCCGAAAGCCCAGTCGTTTGGCGTGGTCACGGGCACCCTCCAGGGCGTTGTTGGCAAACTCGGCGTCGGCACCCACCAGCGCGACGGTCTTGGGCTTGGGGTTGAGTTTGGCCGCGATTTCGAAGAAGCCCCGGGCCAGTTCGTCCTTGCCATTCGGGCCGTACGGCATGATCTGGAAGTACTTGTCGTAATTGAACGGGTCATTCACCGCCAGGGCCAGGTTGGCGACGATCAGGCGCTTGCGCTCGATGAGGAGCGGCATGGCCGGCGCAACCAGGTTGGTGCCCGTGCCGGCGAGTAAATCCACTTTGTCGACATCCAGCAACTTGGTGTAGAGGCCCGGCACCAGGGTGGGGTTGGTCTGGTCGTCATAAATCACCAGTTCGACTTTTCGTCCCAGCAAGCCGCCGCGCTTGTTGATGTCGTCGGCCCAGATCTGGGCGGTGGCCTGCGCCACCTTGCCAATCGAGGCGTTACCACCCGTGAGCGGCAAAGTGCCACCAATCTTGATGGGGCCAGACTGTGCAAAGCTGGGCGAGGACATCAAGGCCGCGCTGCCTGGCAAGGCCCACAACACTCGGCGACGGGAAAGGCTGGACAAATTCATCGAAATCTCCTGCGGTGATGGTTCTGAATCTGGAACACAAGCCGCGACGCTAACCAAAAGGCCGTGGACTCGCAAGTTGGTCTTCCCTAGACAGGTGAGCCCCAGGCGACAGGCAAGGCCCAGGGCGATAACCGACTGATTCGCTAGAACTTGTCCGGTTTTATGATTTCACCTACAGTGCCGGGTCGGCTCTATCAATGGCCGGTGTGTTTGCTGCTTGAATCTGGATCACCCACTATGAGACTTGGATACTTCACCATGCCGGTGCACCCGGCCTCCCGCAACCCCACGGAGACCTTGCGCGAAGACCGCGAGATCATCATCCTGGCGGATCAGCTCGGCTATTACGACGCCTTTGTGGGAGAACACCTGACCGATCTGGTGGAAAACATCACCAGCAGCATGATGTTCCAGGCCACCTTGATCCACTCCACCAAGAACATCAAGCTGGGCACCGGCACCACCAACCTCTCTCACCTCCACCCGGTGCTGGTGGCGTGTCATGCCGCGATGTTTGACCACATCGCGCAAGGACGATTCATCTTGGGCGTGAGCCCGGGCGCCCTGCCCTCAGACGCAGAGGCATTGGGCATCTTCCACGAAGACCGCAACAAGATGTTCGCCGAGTCCATCGACGTCATTCTGAAGATCTGGGAATCCAAAGCGCCATT
>RFTK01000150.1 GCA_009923505.1 Betaproteobacteria bacterium | reverse complement strand
TCCCCCACACTCGATGGGTATATCTGCATCTCGGCCAACACCAATGCGCAGGTGTTTCCCTTGCTCGACGCCATGGGACTGGGACATTTGAAAGTCGATCCACGCTACTGCGATGTGGCGTCGCGCTTTGCAAATGTGGTGGAGTTTTATCGATTGCGCGACGAGGCTCTGCGTCAACAGACCACCGCATTTTGGCTGGACGTGTGCCGTGAGCACGACATTCCCGCTGCCCCCTACAACACCCTGGATTCGCTGGTGGACGATCCTCACTTGAAAGCCGTGGGGCTGCTGGTGGAGCGTGATCACCCCACGGAGGGACGTATCCTGGATATTCGCCCCGCTAACCATGTGTCGTCGGGGGCACGTGACCAGTGGTTGCCAGCCCCGCACCTGGGCGAACACACACGCGAGGTTCTGCAAGAAATAGGCTTGTCATCCTCAGAGATTCAGGCCCTGCTGGCCAGTGGTGCGGCGTGGACATCGGCTAGGCATGGCCCCTGAGCCGTCAAGCTCAGCGCAACACCTTGCCGGGGTTCATGAGTTGTAACGGGTCCAGGGCTCGCTTGATGGTACGCATCACCTCCAGCTCCAGCGCCGATTTGTAACGCGGCAACTCGTCCACCTTCTGTTGGCCGATACCATGCTCCGCACTGATGGAGCCATTGAAGCGGGCCACCGCCGCGTGAACCACATCGTTGACAGCATCGTTCTGCTGGAGCCACAACGCGTTGTCGGTTCCCGCAGGGCAACTGAGGTTGAAGTGCAGGTTGCCATCGCCCAGGTGACCAAAGCAAAACAAGCGCGCCCCTGGAAACTGGACGGCCAATTCGGCGCTCACCTCGTCAATGAAGCGAGGCACTTGAGACACCGGCAACGAGATGTCGTGCTTGATGTTGGGGGCGTCGAGTTGCTGTGCCTCGCTCACGTTGTCGCGCAACTCCCAGAGGGCTCGGGCCTGGGCCTGGCTGTGGGTGATGACCACATCGAGCACCAGGTCGCGTGCCAGCGCGGCCTCCAGGGCTGATTGAAAATCCGCCGTGAGGGCCGCGTCCGCGCCTCCATCGGCCACTTCCATCAACACCAACCAGTCGTGAGGGTGGGCAAAGGGTTGGGGCAAAGCCGGGAAGTGGTGACGGGTGAGTTCCACAATGGCGCGGGACATCAGCTCAAACGCTGAAAAGCGCTCGCCCATCTGGTCGCGCATGTGTTGCAGCAACTCCACCGCCTGGGCTGGCGACTTCACCGCCACCATGCCCACCGCATGGGCCGAGGGCAAGGGCATGAGCTTCACCGTGGCCGCCGTGATGAGGCCCAGCGTCCCTTCCGAACCAATGAACAGATGCTTGAGGTCATAGCCGGTGTTGTCCTTGCGCAGGCCCCGCAGCATGTCCAGCACCTCGCCTGACGGCAACACCACCTCCAGACCCAGCACCAGATCGCGGGTGTTGCCGTAGCGCAGCACCTGCACACCGCCCGCATTGGTGGCGATGTTGCCCCCGATCTGACACGACCCCTCTGAACCCACCGACAAGGGGTACAGACGGTTCACCGACTCCGCTGTCTCCTGCAGGGTGTGCAACAGGCAACCGGCTTCCACAGTCATGGTGTTGTTGGCGGGATCGACCGCCCGAATGTTGTTGAGGCGCCCCAGTGTGATGACCACCTGCAGGCCGCTGTCATCGGGCGTGGCCGCACCACACATGCCGGTGTTGCCACCCTGCGGCACGATCGACAAACGATGCTGGACACACAGCTTGACCAGGGCGGACACCTCGGCGGTGTTGCCCGGGCGGACCACGACCAGGGGACGACCGTGGTACTTGTCTTTCCAGTCGACCGCATAGGCCTCAAGGTCCTGGGTTAACACATGGGGGGCGCCCAGCAGTTCGCGCGCCTGGGCAATGAAGGGATGCTCGATCATGGGGGTGCTACAGCCAGTGAGTCCAGGCATGCCTGGGATAGTGCGCCATTCTCGCTCATACCCTGTTGGCATCGTTGCCCTGCCCTAGGCACCATCAGCCCACCAGTGCCACCGACTTCACTTGCACCCACACCGATTGTCCGCCAGCCAGGCCGAGCTGGCTCCAGGCGCGTTGGGTGATACGGGCCAGCACCACCGGGCCTGCTGCGGGGTTCGCCCCTTTCGTCCCGACACGCAAGCGCACCACCCGCTGTGAGGGATGGGCATCGGGCTGATCGGCTTCGATCCAGGCCTGAAAATGGTTCTGGATGCTGGTGTGGGCGGGCTCTTGGGTGGTCAGGCTCACATCGCGCGCCAACACGCGCAAACGCACCGGTGTGCCCACGGCAGCGCCACTGTCGCGAATCCACAAATGTCCCCCCTGGAATGCCACGCGTGCCAGGTGCCACTGCGCATCACGCTCTATCAAGCATCCATCCAGCAACACGCCTTGTTCCTGGGGTTCCACCCAGGGAGTGTCGAGTGATGACAAGGTGTCTGCCACAGGGCCACTGCACTTCACACGCCCGTGCTCCAACACCACGAGGTAGTCACCCAAGCGGGTCATCTCTTCGACCGAGTGCGTCACATACAGCATGGGCAACTGCAATTCGTCACGCAAGCGTTCCAGCCAGGGCATTACCTCATGCTTGCGCGCTGGGTCCAACGCGGCCAGCGGCTCGTCGAGCAACAACAACGTCGGGCGGGTGGCGAGAGCGCGGGCAATGGCCACGCGTTGACGCTCACCACCCGACAACTCACCGACGGGGCGTCGCAGCAACGAGGCAATTCCCAAGAGCTCGATCGCATCCGTGAGCACGCCTTGGTCGCGTGGCGCCGCACTCCTCTGAAGGCCGAACATTAGGTTGCGTTGCACATCCAGATGCTCAAAAAGACTGGCCTCTTGAAACACATAGCCGACGGCGCGTCGGTGGGTGGGCAGGCACAGACCATCAGCGTCCGATTGCCACACCTCGTGCCCCACGCGAACCGATCCACGGGCTTGCGGCTCGAGCCCCGCCACACTCCTGAGCAGGGTGGTCTTGCCCGAACCTGAGGCGCCAAAGAGCACGGAAATCCCTTGCGCGGGCAATTGCAAGGACACGTCCAACGAGAAGGACTCGCGCTGGAGTTGCAACTGGATATCCAGGCCCCTGGGGTCTTTCTCATCGTGCGCGGAGATAGCCTGCCTCATGGCATCACCCGCATGTCACGCCGCTTGAGCAGGGACAGACCCCAGAGCACGGCAAACGAAAATACCAACATGCCGGCGGCAAGTGCATGCGCCTGGGTGTACTCCATGGCTTCCACGTGCCCGTAGATTTGCGTGGACACCACACGGGTCACACCAGGTACATTGCCACCAATCATCAGCACCACACCAAACTCGCCCACCGTGTGAGAAAAACTCAAGATGGCGGCCGTCCACAGTCCGGGACGAGCCAGGGGCAAGGCCACTGAAAAAAAGGCATCCCAGGGTGACGCACGCAAGGTCGCAGCGACCTCCATGGGCCGCCGCCCCATGCTGACAAACGCATGCTCGATCGGTTGCACCGCAAAGGGCAATGAGAACAGCACCGAGCCGATCAACAAGCCGGTAAACGTGAAGGACAAGACCCCCCAGCCCATGGCCTGCGTGAATTGCCCCAGCGGCCCATGAGGCCCCAGGGCGACCAGCAGATAAAACCCAAGCACCGAGGGGGGCAATACCAAGGGCAAGGTCACCAGGGCCGACACCACAGACCGCCAGCGCGAGGTGGTTTGCGAGAGCCACCAGGCCACCGGCGTCGCCAGCAGCATCAGCACCACCGTGGTGACACTGGCCAACTTGAGCGTCACCCACAGGGCGCTGAGTGTGTCAGCCGTGAGAAGCGTCGTTTCAGTCATGGTTGACATCAGAACAATGCGTGCCAGGGTCGCTCAGCGCGACAACCCGAAGTGATCGTTGGACATTTGCATCAGCGAGTGGGTTGGGGCCAAGGCCGAGCGGGCATGGGCCTGCGCACGGGGCAACAGACGTTCAAAGTAGAACTCGGCTGTCTGCAGTTTAGCGTTGTAAAAATCGGCACTCTCGGCCCCGTCGCCGCTGCGCAGCAGGGCGTCGGCTCGCTGGGCTTGCAAGGCCCAGAAGTAGGCCATCATCATGTAGCCGCCAAACATCAGGTAGTCCACGCTGGCTGCACCGACACTGTCACGGTCACGTCGGGCCTTGAGCATCAGCCGCAAGGTCAGCAGGTTCCATTGCCAGGCACCACGCCACAGGGTGCGCGCCAACCGACCCAGGAGCCCTCCTGACACGACATGGGGCATCGCCAGTTGTCGCATTTTCGCCGTGAATTCGCGCACACAGCGACCCCGACTGCCCAGCAACACTTTGCGGCCCAGCAAATCCAGGGCCTGAATGCCGGTAGTGCCTTCATACAAGGTGGCAATGCGCGCGTCGCGTGCAATCTGCTCCATGCCGTGCTCACGGATATAGCCGTGACCCCCCAACACCTGCATGCCCAGGTTGGCGGCGTCGAGTCCCATTTCGGTCAAAAAGCCTTTGAGGATGGGCGTATAAAAACCCAGCTCATCGTCAAAGCGATGGTACGCGGACTGGTCGCCCGTCCAGGCCGCGCTGAACATGCGGTCTGCCAGCTGAGCGGCCCCATAGATCATCGCGCGCCCACCCTCGGCAATGGCCTTTTGCGTGAGCAGCATGCGCCGCACATCAGGATGCCAGATCAACGCATCGGCCACGTGATCGGGCTCTTTCTTGCCCGACAGCGAACGCATGCTGCGACGTTCCTGAGCATACGCCACCGCGCCTTGAAACGACAGCTCGGCATGGGCCACGCCCTGGATGGCCGTGCCAATGCGCGCCGTGTTCATGAAGGTGAACATGGCCTCCAGGCCGCGATGCGGCTGGCCGATCAGGGTGCCCACCGCCCCATCAAAATTCAGCACGGCCGTGGCATTGGCATGGATGCCCATCTTGTGCTCCAGAGAGCCGCAAGTCACCGTGTTGCGGGCGCCCAGACTGCCATCCGCGTTGACATGGTGCTTGGGCACCACAAAGAGCGAGATGCCTCGCGTGCCCGCCGGCGCATCGGGCAAACGGGCCAACACGATATGCACGATGTTGTCGGTCAAATCGTGCTCGCCGCTGGAGATGAAGATCTTGGTGCCGGTGAGTGCGTAGCGGCCGTCGGGCAGCGGCTGCGCCTGGGTTTTCACTTGCGCAAGATCGGAGCCGCATTGCGGTTCGGTGAGGCACATGGTGCCGGTCCACCGTCCCGACACCAATGGCGGCAGGTACTGTTGCTTGAGTTCGTCGCTGCCATACTGCAGCAACGTGTTGATGCACCCGATGCTCAAGCCCGGATACATGTTGAAGGCCCAGTTGGCGGTGCCCATCATCTCGCTCTTGATGAGGTTGAGTGACATGGGCAGGCCTTGCCCACCATATTCGACAGGAAAGGACAAGCTTTGCCAGCCACCTTGAACCAACTGGTCGTAGGCTTCCTTGAAACCGGCAGGGGTGGTGACACGGCCCGCCTCAAAGTGGCAGCCTTCCAGATCGCCCGAGGCGTTCAGAGGTGCCAGCACGTCTTCGCAATAGGTGGCCACTGCGTCCAGCACCGCCTCCACCAGATCGGGCGTGGCCTCTTGCGCATGCGGCAGCGATTGGTAGTGGGACGGGTAGTCGAACACCTCGTTCATCAAAAAGCGCATGTCGCGCAAGGGGGCCTGGTAGTGGGGCATGGGTTTATCGCTCCACCACGGCGACCACGCCTTGACCACCGGCAGCGCAAATGGAAATC
>RFTK01000149.1 GCA_009923505.1 Betaproteobacteria bacterium | reverse complement strand
TGGGCATGCTGCTGCTGTTTTTCCCGCCCTGGCAGCCGGCCGACAGCCCGGCCTCTGTGCTGGCAGTCTTGGTGCTGACTTACTTGGGTTACAGCCTGCTCAGCATCGTGCATCAATCCTGGGGTGCTCGGTTGGGCGGAAATGAGACACAACGGGCCCGCATCGTGGCGTGGCGTGAAGGGTTCGGTCTGGCGGGCGTGCTGACTGCCTCGGCTTTGCCTGCCTGGTTAGGATGGGGCGAATGGATTGCAGTGTTTGGGGTGACGCTCCTGATAGGGGGGTGGGGCCTGTCGCGATGTCCGGCCCCAGCCCCGGTTGCGGTTGACGCCAGCCCCCTGCGAGACAGCCTGCTACGACCGTGGCGGCACGCCCCCTGGCGATGGTTGATGGCTGTGTTTGTCCTGAGTGGCTTGTCCAGTGCCTTACCCGCCACCCTGGTGCTTTTTTTCGTTCAGGACCGCTTGCAGGCACCCTCGCTGCAGCCCCTGTATCTGGTCACTTATTTTCTGGCAGCCGCCGCCTCTTTGCCGTTGTGGATGGGGATGGTCAGGCGATGGGGCCTGATGGTTTCATGGCTCATCGGCATGGTTCTGGCCGTGCTGGTGTTTATCTGGACCGCCGGTCTGTCCCAGGGTGATGTATGGGCGTTTGGCTGGGTCTGCGCTTTATCCGGGCTGGCGCTGGGCGCCGATCTGGCGCTGCCGGGTGCGCTGCTGGCCGGCATGATCATGCGACAGGGCGACAGTGGCCAGCACGAAGGCGCCTACTTTGGTTGGTGGAACCTGGCTAGCAAACTCAACTTGGCGCTGGCAGCCGGATTGGCCTTGCCGTTGCTGGAACGTCTGGGTTACCAACCCGGCAACCACGCCCCCGAGGGTCTGCAGGCGCTCACCTTCAGTTACGCGATCCTGCCTTGTGCGCTGAAACTCCTGGCAGCGGGTGTTCTGTATTGGGGTCTGATGTCACACCAACGTGATCAACTTCAGCCCCCATGCGAAAATTCGTCATCTTGAGGAACACGCATGCAAGACCACCTTCAGCGACTCGCCCTGCACAATGAGGTGCATGCACGGCCCCCCGAGCCCGTGGGCGTGCCCATGGTCATTTCGCACGTGGTCATGGGCATCGATCGTGAGTCGCGGCAAGCGAGCCGTTCGCACCTGGTACAACTGCTTCGCAACCACCACCTGGCCATTCCAGAAGAAACCACCACCCACTTGCGCGCCGATTTCGGCTCCTGGCGTTTGCGCTGGGAGCTGCACACCGAATTTGTAACCTGGACTTTCATGCGAGAGGGCGACCCTGGGGTCCCCGGCATAGAGCCTGAATCTGCTTTGCAGGCCGTTCCCCAGGCGTGGTTGTCCAACTTGCCAGGTGCATGTCTCGCTCGTATTCATGTGTGGGCCATGGCACACACAGACTCGTCAGCCGATTGGGTCTCGCGCTACCTGCACGAAGAAACGCTGGTCGCGTCCAGGGTCGCCAACGACCACGCCACGGTCTACACCGATTTTCAATTGCACCCTGATGGCTTCTCACGCATTGTGCTGTTTTCCGATGCGCTCCCCCCACGCCAATTGGGAAGGCTGATTCAGCAACTGCTGGAAATCGAAAGCTACCGCATGGCAGCGCTGCTCGGACTTCCGGCCGCGAGAGATGCGGGCACTGTGCTGGCCGACGCCGAGCGCGAATTGGCCGAGTTGGCCCAATCCATTCGCAGCGCCAAGCGAGAAGAAGAAGCGGGACTGCTGGACCGCCTGACCCGTCTGGCCGGTCAAGTCGAGGGACAGTATGCCGCCTCGCACTCGCGCTTCTCGGCCAGTCGCGCCTACTTCGAACTGGTCGATCAGCGGATCCGGGATATTCGCGAATCTCGGCTGGACGGCATGCAAACCATTGGCGAGTTCATGGAGCGACGCTTGACCCCCGCGCGCAGCACCTGCGACTGGGCGGTGCGCCGTCAAACCGCCTTGTCCGAACGCGTGTCCCGCATGAGCAACCTGCTTCGCACACGGGTGGAGATCGAGCAGCAGCAAAGCAGCCAGGAATTGTTGGCCACCATGAACCGTCGTCAGGGACTACAACTGCAACTGCAATCGACTGTGGAGGGATTGTCGGTCGCGGCCATCACCTACTACATCGTAGGACTGGTCAACTACACGGCGGATGGTTTGAGTCGACTTGGCTGGCCCTGGGGGGTCGAAATCACCACGGCGGCATCGGTTCCGGTGGTCACACTGCTGGTGTGGTTGTTCATTCGACATCTGCACAACAAATTGTCCAAGCACTGAACGCCTCTCGACGCACCGCCACGACAGCGCTCGGGTTGGGTCACCGGCCTACGAGCCCGTTGTGCGGGACGTCAGTTCCTCATTGGCCGCGTCAGCTTGCAAGAAAAATTGACTCACGGCTTCGCGTGCTTTGCCACGCTGCACCGACGAGAGGTGATTCAGCTCACGCAAGGGGCCGTTCATCATTTTCTTCGTCAGGTTGACCGACATCGCCTGCAGCACGGTGTCAATGCTTTCACCGCGTTCGATCATTTTCCGGGCGCGTGCCAATTCCACTTCGCGCCAGGTCTGGGCTTTGGCATTGAGCTGTTGAATCAAGGGGACATGGCTGCGAGCATCCAGCCAACTCATGAATTTTCTGACGCCATCGTCAATGATGATCTCCGCTTGCACCACCGCCGACTGACGCTGGCTCTGTCCCTGACTGACCACTTCTGACAAATCGTCCACCGTGTAGAGGTATACATCACTCAGAGCCTTGACCTCGGGCTCGATATCGCGAGGAACCGCCAGATCCACCATGAACATGGGCCGACGACGACGCGCCTTCAAGGCGCTTTCCACAGCCCCCAAGCCTATCAGCGGCAAGGTGCTGGCCGTGCAACTGATGACCACATCGAATTCATGCAGCCGCCGGGGAAGATCCGACAGTGGCATGCACTTGCCACCGAAGGAGTCGACCAAGGCCTGCGCCCTGTCTGGGTTGCGGTTGGCCACCGTGATGGACAAGGGCGACTTGGCGGCGAAATGCGGCACGCACAGCTCGATCATTTCCCCTGCACCGACAAAGAGGATATGCACTTGACTGAGGTCTTCAAACAGGCGTCCCGCCAACCGAACGGCAGCTGCAGCCATGCTGATGGAATGGGCCCCGATCTCGGTCTTGCTGCGCACCTCCTTGGCAACGGAGAACGAGCGCTGAAAGAGCTGGTTCAGCGTCGTTCCCAGCGCTCCCGCCTCGTTGGCCACTCGCACGGCATCCTTGAGTTGACCCAGGATTTGCGGCTCGCCGAGGACCATGGAGTCCAGCCCACTGGCGACCCGAAAGGCGTGCCGCGCCGAGTCATCGCCGGTGAGGCAGTAGGTGTGCTCCTGGAGTACTGACACGTCTGTCTCGCCCTCCTGTGCCAGCCAGCTCAAGGTCTGGGGTAGCTGGGAGTGCTCGCCGGCACAGTAAATTTCGGTGCGGTTGCAGGTGGACAAAATGGCCACTTCCTTGTGCGAATCAAAACGGTGCCGCAGTTGATGCAGCGACTGCTCCATGCGCTCGGTGGCAAAGGCAAAGCGCTCGCGCAGCGCCAGCGGCGCTGACTTGTGATTCAATCCGAGCGTCCAGACAGACATTCAGCCCACCTTTCTGACCGGCGCCAGTGTGGCAACGCCACGGGCCAAGTCTGGCCACCTGCGCTCAATGGAAGACTGAATGCCTGCAGCGGTCAATCCATGTTGCGCCATGAGCTTGGCCGGGTCACCGTGCGTGGTGAAGGCATCGTCAAAACCCAGGCTGAGCAGCGGTATCGACAAAGACATGGCTTGCAAGGCTTCCATCACGGCTGAACCCGCGCCTCCCATCTTGCTGCCGTCTTCCAAGGTGACCAGACCATCATGCGATTCGGCCACGCTGCGAAGGGCCTCGAGATCGAGCGGTTTGACCCACCGCATGTTCACCACCGTGAGGTTGAGCCACTCACCCACCTTCAGTGCCTCATACAGCAAGGGACCAAAAGCCAGCAAGGCGATGCGTCGACCTTGACGCCGGACCTGAGCGGTGGCCCAGGGCAGAGGCTGCAAGTCTCGCTCGACCTCGCGGCCAACGCCTGCGCCCCGTGGATACCGCACAGTGACCGGATGGTCCTGCAAGTAGGCCGTGGTGAGCATCTGGCGGCATTCTTGCTCATCAGCAGGACACAAGACGCTCATGTTGGGCACACAGCGGGTGAAGGGAATATCGAACAGTCCCGCATGGGTGGCACCATCTGCCCCGACCAGACCCGCGCGATCAAGAGCAAACACCACCGGCAACTGTTGCAAGGCCACATCGTGGATCAATTGATCGTAGGCACGTTGCAAAAATGTGGAGTAAATTGCCACCACGGGCTTGAGCCCTTCACACGCCAATCCCGCTGCCAGGGTCACTGCATGCTGTTCGGCAATGCCCACGTCGTGGTAACGCTCTGGAAACTGTTGACTGAATGCGTTAAGACCAGAGCCCTCGCGCATCGCCGGCGTGATCGCCACGAGACGATCATCATGAGCCGCCATGTCGCACAACCAGTGGCCGAAGACCTGGGTGAAGGTTGGCGCACTCACTGCTTTGCTCGGCACCAGGCCGACGCGGGGATCGAATTTGCCAGGTCCGTGATACGCCACGGGGTCTCGCTCGGCCAGGGGATAGCCCTTGCCTTTTTGGGTCACCACATGCAGCAGTTGCGGCCCGGGCAATGCCAAGGCCGCCTGCAATTGCGGAATCAAGGCGTTCAAGTCATGGCCGTCGACAGGTCCGGTGTAACGGATACCCAGCTTCTCAAACAACGTGTCACGGTTCAGCACAGGCGCTGCCTGCTGCTCGAGCCAGCGCGCCAATTCGAACAACGGAGGCGCTGCCTTGCTCACCTCGCGACCCAAGGAGCGGAATGCCGCATAAAAGCCGCCGTTCATCAGCTGGGCCAGGTAGCGGTTCAGGGCTCCCACCGGCGGGCTGATCGACATGTCGTTGTCGTTCAGGACAATCAGGAGGTTGCAGTCGCTCACCCCAGCATGGTTGAGCGCCTCATAGGCCATCCCTGCCGTCATCGCCCCATCGCCAATCACGGCCACGGTCTTGCGGGCAATGCCTTGTTGTTTCGCGGCCAGCGCCATGCCCAGCGCTGCCGAGATACTGGTGGAAGAGTGCCCAGTGCCGAAGGCGTCATACGGGCTTTCCCCACGACTGGGAAATCCACTCAGCCCCCCGGTTTGTCGGATGGTCGACAGCCCCTGGCGGCGTCCGGTCAGCATTTTGTGGACATAGGCTTGATGTCCCACATCCCAAACCAACCGGTCTTCGGGTGTGTTGAGCACATAGTGCAAGGCCACGGTCAACTCGACGGTACCCAGGTTGGCACTCAAATGCCCGCCAGAACCCGAAACGGACTCCAGCAGGCATTGCCGCAACTCATCGGCGAGTGGCTGCAATTGTTCCCGCTGCAGATGTCGCAAGCGTTGCGGGGAATCGATCCATTCAAGCAAACCCGTCACCGGTGGCCTTCTGAGGAAACTGACAAGCCCCCAATCTACCCAACTTTGACAAAATGTCAACTAGAGATGACACTATCTGAATCTTGTGAAACTGACACTTTGCACATCTCGTTTCCCGATCGAGCCTGAATTAGCCTTGAACATGACCTTTCCAGCCCTGCTCAACGACACGTTTCTCAAAGCCTGCTGGCGCCAAGCCACCGACCACACCCCGCTGTGGTTGATGCGCCAGGCCGGCCGTTACC
>RFTK01000148.1 GCA_009923505.1 Betaproteobacteria bacterium | reverse complement strand
AAAGGAGGGGCTGGGGGCAATGTCGGTTTGGAAGTGGTGTCGCGAGCCAAGCCCGATGGTTATACCCTGCTGACTGGCAATGTGGGCACGCAGTCGATCAATCCCACCCTGTACAAGAAGCTCAACTACAACCCGGACACCGCATTCATCCCCATCGGTCTGTTTGCTGAATTGCCCTTTGTCCTGGCGGTCACCAACAGCCTCCCAGCGAACAACGTGAAGGAACTGGTGGCGCTGGCCAAGTCCAAACCCAACCAGTTGACCTACGCCAGCTCGGGCAATGGCGGCTCTCCCCATTTGTCCGCTGAAACTTTCAAAATCGCCACTGATACGCAAATCCTGCACGTGCCCTACAAAGGTGGCGGAGCGGCGATGACGGACCTGATCTCGGGCAACGTGCACATGTTGTTCGCCTCGGTGCTGGAAACGTCGGCCTACATCAAGTCGGGCAAGCTCAAAGGTCTGGCCATCACCAGCAATCAGCGGGTGTCCGCACTCCCGGACACGCCCACCTTGCAGGAGGCGGGTGTCACCGGAGCCGAGTCCGGGTCATGGTTGGGGTTGTTGGCGCCCACTGGCACACCCAAAGAGGTCGTGGACAAGATTTCCTCCAGCTTGCAACAGGTGCTTGCCATGCCCGATGTGCAACAGCAACTGATCGCGCAAGGGGCTGTCGCCAAAGGCGGCACACCCGCTGATTTCGTCAAGCTGATTGCCGATGACCGCAAGCGTTACGCGCGCATCATCCAGGACAACAAGTTGTCCATCGACTGAGAACCGCGTCTGGCGCTCAGCCTCAATCGAACTTCATGCCCTGGGTGACGGTGCCCCACAAGGCCAGTTCGCGGGCGGCACGTTCTGACAACAAGGCAGGCGCGCCCACCCACAGCTCGTAGCCCTGCTCCACCAGCTTGGATCGAAGCTCCTCTTGGGCCAATGCACGCCGGGTCGCCTCGTTGAAACGTTGCACCAACTCGGCCGACATTTGCGGTGGGCCGTACAGGCCATACCAGCCGCCGACATCAAAATCCACGCCACTCTCGCGCATCGTGGGCACTTCCGGCAAGGAAGGGTTGCGTTCGCGGGAGGTCACGGCCAGCGCGCGCACGCGACCGGTGTTCACATAGTTACGCCCAGTCCCAATGATGTCAAACATCATGGTCAGTTGGCCGCCAATCACATCGGTCATGGCTGGGGCGTTTCCCTTGTAGGGCACATGCGTCATCTGCGCACCCACACGCTTGGCAAACAATTCGCCGCTCAGATGGTTAGACCCGCCCATGCCCGCCGATCCGTAGGACACCTTGCCAGGGTTGGCGCGCGCAAAGGCTTGCAACTCGGCGACCGTGCGAAAGGGCTGCTCTTTGTTGACCACCAGCACGTTGGCATAACTGAGGATGGGGGCCAGCGCCTGCAGGTCTCTCAAGGGGTCAAACGGCATGGACTTGAGAACATGCGGACTGATGGTGATGGTGGGACTGGCCCCAAAGAACAGCACCTGTCCGTTGGCCGGTGACTTGGCCACCAGATCACCCGCCAACACACCGCCAGCGCCAGGTCGGTTCTCCACCACCACGCTTTGTCCCAGTTCGCGGGAGAGCACCGGTGCAAACAGGCGTGCAGCCGAATCCACCGGTCCGCCGGGGGCATAGCCCACCAGCAGGCGTATGGGGGCAGAAGACTGTGCCCAACTGCCCCCCACCGAGGCCAACGCCCCGATGAGGGCCAGGGCGGGTCCCCAACGCAAGACGCTGCGTCTGGGCTTGTCTGAGATGTCATGCGAGATGGGTGACTGATCAAGACTCATCGAAGGTTCTCCTGTGATTGCAAGCCACGCGCACGCTCCAACAGGCGGCGCGCATTGAGATAGGTGGGGACCTCAACCCAAAGACCCCGCACCAGCGCACGGTCCTCACCTCGGGCGCGAGCAGCTTCAAACAGTTGCACGGTCTCTTGCGCCAACGCCACATCGGCCGCAGCAGGGGCCAATGCGGCTTGGACCGCTTTCACCATGGCGGGGTTCACCAGACTCTTGGTTTGGTAGCCCAACCGACGCGAGTAGCGCGCCTCGGCCACCGCGCCTTCGACATCCGAGAAGGTATACGGCGCATCCACGGGCTCGATGCGCGCGGCACGGCACTCCAGCAAAAATCGACGTCTGGCGTGATCCAGTTCTACCCCATCAACACCACGCTCGGCCTGAAGGTCAGTGGCCAGGTCCTCGGTGCCCAGCAATGCAGCGCGGACACGCGGTGAGGCAGCTGCCAGTGCCCTCACTTCCACCACGCCCAGAGCGGTTTCACAGACCGGCAGAATTTCGGTGTGCCCCACCGCAATACCCTGCTGCTGCTCCAACCGGGTGATGTGCTCGGCCAACGCCGCCATGTCCAACGCGCGCTCAGCCTTGGGATAGGCGATCACATCGGGTCGATGGGGCATGACGGCTTGCAAATCGATCAGACCCTCCTGGTCCAATGCATTGATTCGCACGCAGACCATGGAGCCCGCGGCACGAGCAGCCCGAAACAGCGCCGGGGCCATCGAACGCGCCTGAGGCCGCAAGGCCGGTGGCGTGAAGTCTTCAAGATCCTGAATCAGGACTTGAGCACCACTGGCAACCAAGGCCTCATGGGTCTCTTGCGAGGCACCAGCACCAAAGAGCCAGACCAGTCGGTGCGAGGGTGCGTACGCCGGGTGTGACGCCCTGTCGTGCGTCATCAGCCTTGACCCCCGGTGGCTGCGCGGGCACGCAGCGGCGACCCTTCCAACCCGGCCAGCACGGCTTCGTTGTTGCCAGGAATGACCATGCTGAACTGGTTGTCCACATAGGTGTAGTCGTAGTAACCCATGCGCGCCAGCGGCTTGATCTTGAGCACGTCCACCAGGCCTTCGGGCGTGAGGTAGTCATCATCAATGTGCACAGCCACCACGCGTCCAAACACCACATCGACCGTGCCCATCAGTGAGGCACCAGGAAAACGCACCGTGTTGAGGTAGGTGCATTCAAAGTGAATGGGCGAGCCCTGCACCCGTTTGGGCTTGACCCGTCGAGAGGGCAATTTGGTCAGGCCCGCGCGCTCGAACTCGTCCACCCCATGCGGCAATTCCTCGGCCGATAGGTTGACCGCCTCGCGCAAGTCATAGGTGGCCATGTTCCAGACAAACTGACCGGTGGTCTCGGCGTTGCGAACCGAATCCTTGCGCTCACCCCGGCTGTTCTGGTTGGAAGCGAACATGACGATGGGCGGATCGAATGTCACGTTCTGAAACTGGCTGAAAGGCGCAAGGTTGTCACGACCCTGCAAGTCCACCGTGGAAATCCAGCCGATCGGGCGTGGGATCACGCAGGACTTGAAGGGGTCGTGGGGTAGGCCGTGGGGGGTGATGCCGGGTTCGTAATACATGGAGACATTGTGTCGTAATTAGCAACGGTTGTGCAGACTCGCCCGGTCTCCTGGTTGATAAGCCTGAAACTAGAATGGTCGGCATGACCACCGATGCCGTGACGCCTGGTCATCAGCGCAACAGCTCTCCAGGGGCCGTCGTGCAGGATGTGGCCACGATAACGCTGGGTGAATACAAGGCCTGTCGCAGCCCAGGCAACAGGCTCGTCGTGCTGGCCGGTCAGCGCAATCTTGTCCAGTCTGGGAGCGGGGCGCTGCGGTGCAACACATCCTGGTGCAACCACAAGGCGCTGCGACGCGCGCGCTCGGCGACCGTGGACAACGGCAGTTGCTGGTAGTCGTCGTTGAACACCTCGAAGCTGAAGTCGCCCTGGTAGCCCATGCGTTCTAATCGCATCACCAGATCGGCCAGTTGCTCGCTGTGCACGCCCTCACCCGGAAAGACGCGAAAGGTTCGCGCCGTGGTGATGCGGTCTTCAAAGGTGGGGGTGTCGTTCCACATGAAGTCGGACAGCTGCACCAGAAATATTTTCTCCGGGTCCATGTCCTCCAGCGCGTCCAGGGGTGACTGGGCGGCGAAGATGTGGAAGGAATCAATGCCCACGCCGAGGTTCGGGCAATCCGCCGCTTCGACCAATTCCCAACTGGTGACGTAGTCGTTGACGGTGCGGCCCCAGGACAAGGCCTCATAGGCCACCCGAATACCGAGCGGCAAGGCTAGCATGGCCAGCTTGCGCAGATCGCGCACGATCTGCTCGCGCTCGTCGGTGGCGTGACGAGAGGTGGATGAACACGCCAGCAACACACGGCTGCCCACCGCCTGGCACATGACGAGCATGGACTTGGCCATGTCCACCTTGTAGTCGTGCAAATGCCCGGACAGGCCTTCGAAGTCTCGCAAGACTTGAAAACCGGTGGGACGAAGGCCGCTGTCACGCACAGCTTGCGCGGCCGACTCCACACCGCCCGGATGACCGACCAGATCGCGCGCCATCAGCATCACCTGCGAAAAGCCGGCCGCCTTCATGGCCGAGAGTTTGGCCTCCAGGGAGCCCGCCAGGGTGATGGTGTCCATCCCATAGCCATCCAGCATGTGCATGACCGCCCCCTCAGTCCTGGTGTACCAGCTCGAATGCCACCGACCCTAGCACCGAGCGCGTGAGCGCGCCACGGTCTTCCGGGTGCAATCGGGACGACTCGACAAACTCCACTCCACGGGCCTTGAGCACCTGCACGGCCTTGGCCACATCCTTCACGCCCAGGCCGATGCGTTGCAAACATTCGCCGCTGTCCTCGACGTCCATCCAGGGTTCAGGTTCGATCAGTTGCCACAGGAATTGGCCACACGGGCTGCGCATCAGCTTGCCCTTGGGTAGGATGCCATACCGCTCCTCGTCCGGTATCGGGGTGAAGTCGAACATGTGCTCAAAATAAATGAGCCAATCGGCACTGCGCTGTGCACCGATGTATTGCACCACGCCGAAATAACCCATACATTCCAGTGCGGGGGGCTTCACTTCCACCGTGGGAATGGGGTTGAAATCGATGTCGTAGATCGAAAACTCACGCCAACGATCGACGAAATAAAAACGGCTGGCCCCTGGCCCGTGGATCGCGGGAATGTGTAACTCCATGGCTTGCGCGTGGCTGGGCACCGACCAGGCTCCCAGGTCCAGGCAGCGGGTGTGGGCCTTGAGCGCATCGCGCACCCGAAACGCTACAGCCGACAGCACAGGCTGGCCCTCTTGCGTCAACTCCACACGCGCAGCCTCGTGGTTCGCATTGACGATGAGGTTCATCGAGCCCTGACGGTACAAGGTGACTTCACGCGAGCGGTGACGCGCGACGGGTCTGAAGCCCATTTGCTCCAACACCTGTCCCAGGGCTTGAGGTCGGGAGGTGGCGTACTCGATGAACTCGATGCCCTCGATGCCCAGACGGTTGGGTAACTCGGGAATGGATTCGCGATCGGTGGTTTGTGTGCGCATGCAATTCTCCTGCCCCAGGTCGGTTTGACGACCCTTCAAGCGTAGCTGACTTGAGACAAACGGCGTAACTCGGCTGCCGTGGTGGTCGGCAACCCGAAAAACTCGAGGTAAGCCGGAATCTGCTCGTACAGCATGTCCGTCCCCACCTGCACCCGACAGCCCAGGGCCTGGGCCGCGGCCAACAACGGCGTGGTTTCGCGTTTCATCACGACCTCCCCCACAAAGGTGTCGGGCGACAGTCGCCGCACATCGAACGGCAATGGGTCGCCCTCGTTCATACCCAGCGGCGTGGCGTTGACCACCAGGTCGTGTCCGGCCGGGTCGCGTGAACCGGTCTGCACCTGCACGCTGGGGTAATGCTCGCGAACTCGATCGGCCAAGCCTTGCGCGGACGCGTTGTCCACATCAAAGAGACTCAGGCTGGCGAC
>RFTK01000147.1 GCA_009923505.1 Betaproteobacteria bacterium | reverse complement strand
CGGTCTTTGCCGCGCATCTTGTCCTTGGCGTTGTTGCCATAGTCCACGTTGTAGGGTGGATCGGTAAACGCCATGTCGGCCAGCTGGCCATCCATCAAACGCTCGACATCATTCAGGACGGTCGAGTCACCACAAAGCAAGCGATGGTTGCCAAGGATCCACAGGTCGCCCGGCTTTGAGACAGGTTCCACTGGGGTTTCCGGGACTGCGTCTTCGTCGGTCAGACCATCGCTTTGTTCATCGCCATTGAGAAGCTTGTCGATTTCCTCATCACTGAATCCCATCAGATCCAAGTCGTACTCGGCAGCCTGCAACTCAGCCAACTCCAGCTTCAGGAGTTCTTCGTCCCAGCCTGCGTTCTCGGCAATTCTGTTGTCGGCCAGGATGTAGGCTTTCTTCTGGGTGGGCGTCAGGTGTGCCAGTTCGATGACGGGCACTTCTGTGAGCCCCAACTTGCGGGCAGCCATCAATCGGCCATGCCCAGCAATCACTCCGCGCGCACCATCCGACAGGATGGGGTTGGTGAAACCAAACTCGGCAATGGATGCTGCGATCTGAGCCACCTGGCCATCGCTGTGTGTGCGGGCGTTGCGCGCATAAGGGATGAGCGCATCCACCGCGATCATTCTGATCTCGGGAGTCATAAATTCCTTGGGGGGATTGGGGGAGGTGCAAACCCGGTGCGAACTGCAAACCCGGTTTTTCAATCTGTCGCTATCGAAATCTCGGGCCTTTGCCCCCCGCATAGGGATTTGGCAAGGAAGGACCCAGAAATTTGTATGGAGGGAGTGGCCTGCACTCCTTTCCACACCATAGCTGAAAATGTACGCTCAAATGGCCCCAAATGCTTCACTGGGTAAAGTCGCTCATTGCCTCAGATGCACCCACACATGCCACCATTCCAATCAATTCACGCCAATTTCCGCGCATGAGTTGAACGACCCGTTGAGCCTGTCGGCCACCAGTTGCATTGCCTTCTTCCAACGCCTGGCTGCCGTGTTCCGATCGCAAGCAAAGCGTCTGCCGATTTGATGCCACTCGTAACGCTTGGCCCGCATCCACACCAGATGACGTTGCTCTTCCTCCAGCCACTGAACCCAGCGCATGGTCTCGAGCATGCGTTCCACTGCCTCAGGACCGGGTGGCATGGGGCGGTAAACACGTTCGGGGTCAGGGTAGCGATTGGGCACTTGCATGGCCAAGCTCATCCAAGGGCTGGCATACCCCTGAACCCGCACGGGTGGAAGGCGATATGACGTGTGAGCTGCATCGCTAAAACGTGCGGCCACATCGTCAACAGTCCAGATGGTGATCGTCTTAGCCATGCTTGCCTCCTGAGCCATAGAGGCGCTCACCAATGCGCCGGATGAACTCCCGCTCGAGGAAGTCCAGTCGATCGTCTTGGTCAGAGATGACCAGGATGTGTTGCTCACGCCAGCCTGAACGCTTGACGGCATCCAGATCTGTGACGACAGGCTGCACCCGTCCAAGAGCGCAGCGATAGGGTTGTGCTGGGACTTTCATCTCACACCTCCTGCGTCATCTGACGATCACGGGCCAGATAGGCCAGTGCAATTGCGTCTGCTTCGTTGTCGTCTGCAGGTTGGTGGCCGCGTGCTTGTACGCTCGCGATCATGTCCTCCTTGCCTGCATTGCCCTTGCCGGCTGCGTGCTTCTTGATCGTGCCGACCGGTATGCCTTCGTAGGGGATCTGATGGTGTTCACACCAGGCTGTCAGTTGGCCCATGAAGCCTCCATATGCATGGGCGGCATCCACACCCACATGCCTGCGAACTTCTTCAAACACGACCAGATCAATGCCTGTGGTGCATTGCTTCACGTCTGTGAGCCAGCGTTTGAATTTCAGGAACCGCATGCCACCACCTTCGAAGCGTTGAGGCTTGAAGGATTGGCTGCCGCTTGTGATCTGACCGTCTGAACCCATCAAGGCCCAGCCAGTCGTTGTGCCCAAGTCCAGGGCAAGAATCGTCATGTTCATTTCGTCTCCAGAATTTGTTCGGGTGACGGGTTGGACAGGTTTCACGGTTATTCCTCTATCGTGTGTGTGCGCGCACGCGTGAGGGGTTAATCAGTAAGACTGTCAAATCCGTCACCATGGGTTGGTTCAATCGTCTCGGTACGGGTAGCCGCCACCGCTATGAGGTCTTGGTCGTAGACTGATGCCCGCAATTGCTCGGGCACCGCCATGCATTCGGCATTTCTCGAACTTGCGGGTCGACATCAGCTCCGAGAACCGCTTGATCGAGCCCACGTACTCGCCAGCACGCTCGGCCCATTCACGCCAATCGGTAAACAGATCCGACACGCCCTCGCGATGCGTCTTGCTCAAAATGCAGCGCTCTTCGATCCACTGACCCAGGGCGTCTTCCGCTTCGAAATACTCTTCGGTTGCAGAGACCACACACTCGGGTGGTCGCAGGCCATCGCGCTGCCAGGCGAGACACCCTTCAACTGCCCAGGCCAAGATACCGTCACGCTCCGCGTACAGTTTCTCTGTCAACCTGCCATCTCGCCTCTCGGGCGGGATCGTCACCGTGAACGGAATCAGGTGCAGACGCCGCTTCATGGCCTCGTCCACGTTGCGAATCGATGGCTTGTGGTTGCCCGCAATGAGCAGCTTGAACTGCGGGATGTACTCAAAGAAGTCTTGGCGCATGAAGCGCGCCGACACCTTGTCACCGCCAGTGATGGCCTTGACCTTGGACTCGTTCCAACGCCTGCCTTGCTCGGTTTCCACTGAGGCCACAAAACGTGCGCCGCGCAGACCAGCCAGGTCGGTTGGGTGACGGTCTCCCCGTGCATCCATGAACGTGTCCATGGGTGCGCTCGTGGCGTAGTCGCCCAAGATGCTGGCCAAGGTGTTCACGAACACCGACTTGCCGTTCGCACCGGTTCCGTACAAGAAGAACAATGCGTGGGCGCTGGTTGCCCCGGTCAGGCAGTAACCCGCCATGCGCTGCAAGTACTCCTGCAAGAGAAGGTCGCCGCCGGTCACATCGTTCAAGAATGCCTTCCACTGCGGGCAGTCACCCTTTGGAGTGGCCGTGGCAATCTTGGTCATGCGGTCAGCTCGGTCGTGAGGACGCGTCACGCCCACCTTGAGATTGACCACACCGCCAGGGGTGTTGAGCAAGAACAGGTCCGCGTCCCATTCCTCGGTGGTAGAGGCATGGCGGCGATCTGACCTGGCCATGCGATCGACACCGCCCACGGTGCTGCTGGCCAGCAACTTGGCGGCCAGGCGATGCGAGTCCACCTTGAGCGCAGCCTCACGACAAATAGCGCGAATGAGGTGATGTGACATCAAGGTCTCATCGGGCTGCCAGCGGCAACCGGTCCATACCAGCCATTTGCCCCACGCTGCGCAGTAGCGCCACTCATCCGCGTATCGGGAGGTGAACGCCAGCGTCAGTGCATCGTCGGTCGCCCACACCGTGGCGTCCTGCGTTGTCATGGCCTTGGTGGACTTCACGCACATGCGCGGACCAGACGCAATGAACGTGACAACGTCAAAGCCCTCGGTCAACGCATCGGCTGCATCCCAGCCATCGGCCTTGTCATCTGGCGGCAAAAGCACATCGCACGAGAGCGCGCCAGCATCCAATACCGCCTGCGCCGCTGCCATCGCGTACTCCCAGCCCGGCTTATCCCGATCAGGCCAGACCAGGACGACCTTGCCCGCCAGAGGTGACCAGTCAGTCTTGTCCACCGGTGCGTTGGCTCCGTGCATCGCCGTCGTGGCCGTGATGCCTGCGGCTATCAATGCCTGCGCACACTTTTCGCCTTCGACCAAGATCACCCGCTCGGCAGCCAGCATCCCCGGCTGGTTGTACAGCGGACGAGGATCCGGTGGAGCCATCTTGCGCCGCTTGGCATCCCAGGGACGGAACTCCTTCTTGCCCCCAGGTGGGTCATAGCGGTAGACGACAGCAATCAGGTGGCCAGTGGGATCAAAGTAGTCCCACTTGGCCGTAGCTGGTCCCAGCTCATCTACCGGAGCTTCCTTCTTTGCCTTGCGGGTTGGGGTGGGTGCAGCCTGGCCGACCATTTCAGCGGCATAGCCCAGCACCCGTGGAAAGTCGGACTGAACGTCTGCGCCGAGGTAGGCCGCGATCAGATCAAAGATGTCGCCGCCGTCACCAGTGGCTCGATCTGTCCAGAGCCCTGCCTTTTCCCCGTCAAGGACAACCTCAAGGCTGTCACCAGGACTGCCCAAGACGTCCCCGATCAGGAACTTGCCTCGTCGCTTCTTGCCAGCAGGGAACAATCCCGTCAGAACCGATTCGAGTCGATCAATCAGCGATGCACGCAACTGCTCTCTGGTGGCATCCGTGTCTTTGTGCGCAGGGGAGTCGTTGTCATTGAAATCAAGCATCCGACTTTTCTCCCCCCGCCTGCATCCAGTCCATCAGTTCACTCACCTTGAAGCGAACCATCTTCCCGACGCGGTAATGCGGCAGACCCAGACGCTCACGTTCTTTGGGGTGCGTGAAAAGGTACAAGGGCATCTTTAAGCAGTAGGCTGCCTCATGCGCATCGACCAGCCGTTCGCTGAGAATTTGATTAACGTCCGTCATTGATTTGTCTCCAGCACCGGTCCTGCCATGCGCACATCCGGCATTCAAAATGAGTAGGGTCTTGATAGGCGCGAACGAGCAACTCGCCCGCGTCGGTCGCAGAGATCACCTTGAGCGCACGGTCAGACATGCGCTGCGCCAATGCCGCATCAAAGGGCAACAGCTCGGTATAGATCTCCATGGTGTCGGCATTGACTGCCGTGAAAACCGCAGGGTTCTCATGCAGCTCCAGATAGGCCTGGTACAGCACCACCTGTGCGTGATAAATCGGCTTTGAGATTGCCAGCTTGTTTTTCTCGAGGTCACGCCAGGACTTGGAGCCCAGGCATTTGTTCTCCCACAAGGCGGGATACTTAAAGCCATCAGGACCACCAACGATCACACCGTCGATGTGGCCAGCCAAGCGACCATCGAGTGCCGCAAATCCGAATTGCTCACCATTGGGTTTGGTCGTGCGCAGATCAAAGCCTGCTTGCCGCATCCACTGGATCATGCTTTCCTCTGAGATATGGCCACGCTCAAAGATGCGAAGCAATCGACCAGGATGCTCACGACCAGGATCTACTGGAGCCTTCGCAAACTCGTACTGCAAGGCTCGCTCGCAAGAGACGCCTAAGCGCGATGCACCGAGATAACTTCTCGGACGTTGTTCGGCCTGGCGCTTTTGCAGCCCGGCATCGATGAGCGCACTGACCTGACCCGAGATGCTGGAAGAAGAATTGAAGTCCATCATTTCTTCTCTCCTTCCACCACCCAAGGCAAGTCATCCTCCATGTCGGCGAATGGGTGTGCCAGAGGATCAGGCGTTGCCTTCATCCCACGCACTGGCGGAAACTTCGTCTGTTCGTGATGTGCCAGCATGGCATCGGTCCAGCATGTCACGATGGCATCGATGACGCGCAGGGCTTGCTCTTCGGAATATTCCCCCAGTGGTTTGTCAAAGCCAATTTCGCCTGCGGACTCACCGAATGCTTTAAGGCACTTCTTCATGGAGGCCAGCTCGATATCAGAAGGATCAATCATGGGAACCTCCTTCATATCGACTCGCCCATCGAGCACGCGCTGCCAGTTCCCGTACATCGCATGGAAGACGTCCTGACATTTTTTCGAGCAGAAAACCCAGTCGATTGGGTAGCGCCGGGGATGGCCCACACCGTGACGGTTGTCGGTGTGGCCGAAACCCCGGGCCTGTCTGTTGCAGACCCAGCATTTCATTAACCCTCCTTACTGAGCCCAGCTCGGTTTGCCCGAGACAGGTGCGCGCCCGGCCTGTGCAGGAGCACTGCTGGCAGGAGGTGCTTGATAGGTCGCAGCAGGACGTTGAGCGGC
>RFTK01000146.1 GCA_009923505.1 Betaproteobacteria bacterium | reverse complement strand
TATAGAATCAATTTGGGACACGGTATTACCTCCATTGAACTCGTTTTTGCACTTACAAGTTTAATGAATACCGTCGTCCCCCTTTAATGATGAAGAGCCTAGGTGTGCCATGCCTCTCCTGCATCCGAGCCGGTAACGACCTGCGAATCTCACATTCAGCACTTTCTTCTCACAAAAACTTCTGCGAACAATGACGAAGTGGCACACGCATAACGCCTTCACCAGAAGACAGCGCCGCCACCGAGTAGAAAACCCAAACCAAAAGAGCGATGGAAAAGTCATTGCCGCGGCGCAAAACCGCGATGTAAAATGCTGACAATAAAGATAACCTTCGGAGGTGGCGATGCACTGGTATCTCGTTCATACCAAGCCCAGACAGGAAAAGTGCGCCCTCGACAACCTCCATCGACAGGGTTACCAGTGCTACCTCCCGACGATTCCCTCCGAGAAGCTCCGCCAAGGATTGCTAACCGTTGCGAATGAGCCGCTGTTTCCGCGCTATCTTTTCATCCGTTTGGGGCAGGGCGATTCGGACAAGAGTTGGTCGCCGATCCGTTCGACCAAGGGCGTCAGCCGTCTCGTGAGTTTCGGGATCGAACCCGCGCGGGTGGATGATAGTCTGATCGAACTGTTGCGAACGCAGGAGGCGTCCATACAAACTCAGCCGGAGCGACTGTTCAAGACCGGGGAGCGTGTGCGACTGACGGAGGCGCCATTTGCCGGCATCGAAGGCATCTACAAAACGGCCGACGGCGATCGTCGGGTCATGGTGTTGATTGAGATTCTGAGCAAGCCTGTCGCAGTGCGCGTGGCGCCGGCCAGTTTGCGCAAGGCGAGTTGACAAGTCTGCCTCGCATTGACCTTTTGGCAAAAAACCTTTCTCAAAGTCATGACGGTGTGGCACAATCTCGTTCGTCCGTCGAACTTGCGGTCGAACCTTTTGCCGCACTTTATTGCTCCGGACCCCCTGCTAGAATCCGCTATTCGCGCTTGCTGATCGTGAAACGGCACGGCGGAAGCGTGGCTAAAACGCATTGAGCTCCATTTCTCAAATCAATCACATGGCAAACTTCCAAAAGGAAGTCTGCTCGACTGCGCTCTGCCAGCAGCAGACATTGTGAGCTGATGAACGTCCTTTTGACAGGCGGGATGGGCTATATCGGCAGCCACACAGCAGTGGTATTGTTGCAGTCAGGTCATCGGCTTGTGCTGTATGACAACCTTTCCAACAGCACCTATAAAGTTGTCGAAAAGTTGACACAGATCACTGGTCTGCATACTCCTTTTATCAATGGCGATGTGCGCAATACCCAGTTACTAACAGAAGCTCTGGCAACGCACCATATTGATGCAGTTATTCACTTTGCGGGATTGAAAGCCGTGGGCGAATCGGTGGAAAAGCCGGTCGATTACTACGCCAACAACGTGCAAGGCGCCATAAGTTTGCTGGAAGCCATGCAGTCGGTTGATATCAAGACGCTCGTGTTTAGTAGCAGTGCTACGGTGTATGGCGAACCCCAGTACCTTCCTCTGGATGAAAACCATCCCACTAGAGCAATTAACCCTTATGGTCGGTGCAAGCTTCACATCGAAGAGATGTTGGGTGATGTGGCGGAATCGGCCCCTGACTGGCGAATCGCCTGCCTGCGCTATTTCAACCCGGTGGGTGCGCACGAAAGCGGCCTGATTGGAGAGAACCCCGACGGCGTGCCCAATAACCTCATGCCCTATATCGCTCAGGTGGCCGCAGGCAAGCGGGCGGAACTGAGCGTGTTTGGTGCCGATTACCCCACTGCCGATGGCACGGGTGTGAGAGACTATATCCATGTCATGGACTTGGCCGAAGGGCATGCGGCCACATTGAGATTCCTGTCTCAATCCCCTGGTTTGCACGCGATCAATTTGGGCACCGGGCAAGGTTACAGCGTCCTTGAAATGGTTCGAGCTTTTGAAAAGGCATCGGGCTGCCACGTGCCGTATAGGATTGTGGCCCGCCGTGCCGGAGATGTTTCAGCCGTCTACGCCAATCCCCACAAGGCCAGCGAATGCTTGAGCTGGCGTGCTTTACGTAGTCTGGACGACATGTGTGCCAGCACTTGGCGCTTTCAGCGATCTGAACGTTCGGGCATGACCCTATGACACTGCTGTCCGGTTGAATGGAAGGGTAAATCAATTTATAAAGCAAAAAGTAGCGCTTATTACAGGCGTGACCGGTCAAGATGGTTCATATCTGGCCGAGCTCTTACTCGAAAAAGGCTATAAAGTGCACGGCATCAAGCGCCGTGCCAGCCTGTTCAACACGGTCCGCGTCGACCACCTGTACCAGGACACGCACATCGATCACCGCAACTTCGTGCTGCACTATGGTGACCTGACCGATACCAGTAATCTGGTTCGTATCGTGCAGCAGGTGCGGCCCGACGAGGTGTATAACCTTGGCGCTCAGAGCTATGTGGCCGTGAGCTTCGAGAGCCCCGAGTACACCGCCGACGTCGACGCCATCGGCACCCTCCGCCTGCTGGAAGCCATACGCATCCTGGGTCTAGAGAAAAAGACACGCTTCTACCAGGCCTCGACTTCCGAGCTCTATGGTCTGGTGCAGGAGATCCCGCAAAAGGAAAGCACGCCGTTTTACCCGCGCAGCCCCTACGGCGTGGCCAAGCTTTATGCCTATTGGATCACGGTGAACTACCCTGAAGCCTATGAGATGTATGCCTGCAACGGCATCCTGTTCAATCACGAAAGCCCGCGCCGCGGCGAGACCTTTGTCACCCGCAAGATCACGCGTGGCTTGTGCAATATCGCCCAGGGTCTGGAAAAGTGTCTTTACATGGGCAATATGGATGCACTGCCCGACTGGGGCCACGCCAAGGACTACGTGCGCATGCAGTGGATGATGCTGCAGCAGGAACGCCCGAAGGACTACGTCATTGCCACCGGCGTACAGTACAGCGTGCGCCAGTTCATCGAGAAATCCGCCGCCCAGGTGGGGCTCATCCTGCGCTTCGAAGGGCAGGGCGTCAACGAAGTGGCCGTGGTGGCCGCCATCGCAGGCGACAAGGCGCCGGCCTTGAAAGTGGGTGACGTGATCGTGCGCGTCGATCCTCATTACTTCCGCCCGGCGGAAGTGGAAACCCTGCTGGGCGATCCCAGCCTGGCCAAGAAGGATCTTGGCTGGATTCCCCAGATCACCCTGGACGAAATGGTGCAGGAGATGGTCACGAACGACCTGGAGCAGTCCCGTCAGCATGTGCTGCAGCAGCAGCATGGCTACACGGTGCAGGTGATCAAGGAAAAATGAGCGCCACTGCCAAGCCAGCGAAGATCTACGTCGCTGGCCACCGCGGTATGGTGGGCAGCGCCATCGTGCGCACCCTGCTGGCGCAGGGCATCAAGCCTGAGAACATCGTGACGCGCACCCACGCGGAGCTGGACCTGACGGGCCAGCGTGCGGTGAATGAGTTCTTCGCGGCCAAGAAGCCGACCCAGGTCTACCTGGCCGCAGCCAAGGTAGGTGGCATCTACGCTAACAACTCCTATCCGGCTGAGTTCATCTATCAGAACCTGATGTTGCAGGCCAACGTGATCCACGCGGCCCACCTGCACGGCGTGCAGAAGCTGCTATTTCTGGGGTCGAGCTGCATCTACCCTAAGCTGGCGCCGCAACCCATTGGGCTGCTGCCGGTTTCCATGACACCCACCTAAGCGAATAACGCTTGTTCGAACTGTACAGGACTCACATATTCCTCCGTCTTCACCGCCATTGGCGTGGCCGGGGTGCCCCGCACTGTGGGCATCATCCAACCCATGCTGTTGCTGCTGTCCGTGGGTGCATCCCGCGCGCTGGCCCGGGTCTGGCTGGGTGACCAGTACCTAAAGATCCTCAAACACGCTTCGCGACGCAAGGTGCTGATCTATGGCGCTGGGAGCACCGGACGCCAATTGGTGGCTGCTATGTCCAATAGTCATAAAATGCAGGTTGTCGGGTTCTTGGATGACGACGATCGCCTGCACGGTCATTTGTTGAATGGTCAGCCGATTTATAACCCGGCAGACCTGGTCAATTTAGTTCCTACATTGACCATTAGTGACGTATTGCTGGCCATGCCAAGACTGAGTCGGAAGCGCCGCAATGAGATCTTGGCCCAGATTCGAGCATCGCGTGTGGCTGTTCGCACCTTGCCTAGTGTGAATGATTTGGCGCAAGGCAAAGTTAGTATCTCCGATCTACGTGATCTGGACATTGACGACCTGCTTGGCCGCGAACCGGTTATGCCCAACCACATCCTGCTGGCCATGAATGTGCGAAGCAAGGTCGTCATGGTGACTGGCGCTGGTGGTTCAATCGGTAGCGAACTCTGCCGTCAGATTCTTGCGGTTGGCCCAAGCAAACTGCTATTGATCGAGCAAAGCGAATTTGCCCTCTACGGCATTCACCAGGAACTCGATGAAAAACTATCCGGTCGCAACATCGTCTTGGTGCCCTTACTAGCTTCGGTACAAGACGATGATCGCATGCGCGAGATCATGTCGACTTGGCACCCTGACACGGTCTATCACGCTGCTGCCTACAAGCATGTGCCACTGGTCGAGCACAACCCGGCGGAAGGCATCAAAAACAACGTTCTCGGCACCTTGAGAACCGCACAAGCCGCTGCTGAAAACGGTGTCTCTGACTTCGTCCTGATCAGCACCGACAAAGCGGTGCGCCCGACCAACATCATGGGTGCCAGCAAGCGCTTGGCGGAAATGGTTCTGCAGGCACTGGCAGCAACTACTCCGGGCACTAAATTCAGCATGGTCCGCTTTGGCAATGTGCTGGGCTCGTCAGGTTCGGTCGTGCCCAAGTTTCGGCAGCAAATCCGCGACGGCGGCCCGATCACGTTGACTCATCCCGAGATCACCCGCTACTTTATGAACATTCCAGAAGCCTCACAACTGGTGATCCAGGCAGGGGCAATGGCCAAGGGCGGAGATGTGTTCGTACTCGACATGGGCCCGTCAGTCAAAATCATGGATCTCGCACGGCGGATGATTGAGCTCTCTGGACTAGCCGTCAGAGATGAGCAAAACCCGGATGGCGACATTGAGATTGAAATCACTGGCTTGCGCCCGGGAGAAAAGCTCTATGAAGAGCTTCTCATCGGTGACAACCCCAAGCCCACATCCCATTCGCGGATCATGAAAGCCCACGAAGAGTTCATTCCGTGGTCAGAGCTTGAGGACAAGCTAAAAGCGCTGGAGATGGCGCTCAATGTGAACGACGTCGGCGTCATTCGTTTAATGATGGAAAAGCTCGTCACTGGCTATACGCCAAGCGATGAGATTGTGGATTGGGTGTATCTGGAGCAGGGAGCCGAGGCACAGGCGTTGGAGTTGGCCGGGTAGAGGGAATAACTGGGTCCAATCTGTGGCTGCCTATATTTGCGATCATCAACGGGGCAAAGTCCGTGTGGCGCCCAACGGATGCAGCCGTTTGTTGCGAGAGCCAGTGCGCAACCAAATCGTGATCGGTCGAGCGGACTTAGCGACATGCGGGGAAGGTTGCGATGCAGGACGCGGGGCTGTTGCAGACTGTTCGACCACGCCGTCGGTTTTGGTCAAGCCTCGCAACGCGACTTCCTCGAAAGCTTCAACATCTTGAATCCGGTAGCGCACCTGGTTGCCGAGCTTGAGAAACAGAGGTCCATTCGATTCGGTTCACCAGCGTACCAGCGTGGCCTCGCTAATCCGCCAGCGTTCGGCCAGCTCGGTTTGGGTCATGCATCGTCCATCCCTTCTTTGCATCTTTCCGCAGGAGTTGTCGGGACTGTCATGAAGGCGCTGTTTGCCGGAAAAGCCGAGTGGGCTATTGATCCGGTTCGAAATCTGAACTGAATGATGTAACGGGGGATGACGGAAAAACGGCCAAACACCCTAATCCTTCCTCACCAACCCCAAGCGTTACTCAGGTGTTTGGAGAGTAAGTTCTAAACCAGTCACCTCTGCACCACCATACTTGGCACGCGATTTGTAAAACGTGGCATCAC
>RFTK01000145.1 GCA_009923505.1 Betaproteobacteria bacterium | reverse complement strand
CTGCCGTTTCCAAGTTAAAGATATTTAGATCTCCCGACTTGAAGTACTTTCTTAGTTCAGGAAGCGCCTCTCGTTTTATTGCACTTTCTCCATGAATATCGCCAACAATGTGGAGAACAACATCTTTATTTTTTGATGAATTGGCAGGATCAGCAAAAAATTGCAAAAACTCTTGAGGAGAGTTATTAAAACGAGCGCGGATTTTAGCGTCCATACGCATAAAATTTTCATCAGCTTGACGAACAGCATTCATGGCAGTTTGAAAATCAAAAACGCCTTCATAATCAACATATTGAGGCATATTAACTGGAGTTGGTAAAACTCCAGACTTCATAAAACGATCAACAATAGTATTTATATCAGCTTCTTCTTTAAACTGCTGTTGCGTTAAAGAATCATCCTCACACTTAAGGCCAGACTCATCGCTGGCCAAATCACGATCATAATTAAACGGAGTACGCAAAAAAGGGATATCAAATTTTTTCATTTTCATTTCCTTGAGGATTGAACAATTTCCGGAGATTGTCACAACGCAACGCCGTGACCGAGCCGAGGAATTCTCGAGTACCTTCAACTCAGCCTTTGATTATAGGGTAAATACCCATTTGCATTGCTTTACATTGTCAGCGCTGTGTCAAGCTTGTGGCTCGTGGCACACGCTGCAACCAGCCTGCCATCAACCAGTCCGAGAGCAGGTGTCGAACCGCGTCGGACGTCTGGCTCAACTCTGCCGCCGACAGTGCTCGAGCATCCGCCAAGCGGCGCATCCAGCGGGCATCTTCTCCCGCGGCCCGCCAGCTCTCGCCATTGAGGTAAATGTGCGAACGGTCGTACAGCATCTGGCTGCGCCGGTCCAACCTCACGCCGTCGCTGGGCTTCAAGCGCTGAGCAGAAGCCGGCGCATCGAACCAGACCTGGGGCTTGGGTTCGGTGAGGTACTCGCCCAAGCACTGGTCCAAGCGCCTCGGCTGATGCAGCAGGGCCTCAACGGCCGAGCGCGCAAAGGATTGCAGGTTGGCAGGCATCTTGGCGGGTTGGGTCGTGGCCACTTGCCCGGCGTCCTGGTAGATCGTGGGGGGCAATTCTTCCGCGGCGCGGTCGGCCAGTCGGGCCAGCAACTCGTGAGCGAGTTCGTCTTGGCGCGGGGCCCGAAACCCCATCGACCAGGTCATGCATTCCCCGATGGCGATGCCGTCGTGGGCATAACGGGGGGGAAGGTACAGCAAATCACCCGGCTCCAGCACCCACTCAACTTCAGGCTTGAAATGCGAGAGGATTTTGAGAGGCAAGTCTTCGCGCAGACGCAGATCGCGTTGCGGCCCGATTCGCCAGCGCCGCTGACCCTGCGCCTGGAGCAAGAACACATCGTAGCTGTCAAAGTGCGGCCCCACCCCGCCACCCTCGGTGGCATAGCTGATCATGACGTCATCCAACCGCGCGGAGGGGATGAAGTTGAGCGCTTGCTTGAGTGCGGCCACCTCATCGTGCAGGGTGTCCACGCCCTGCACCAGCAAGCTCCAGCCGGGTTGGCGCACCGAGGGCAGAGAACGTTTGCCAAAGGGGCCACGGCGCAAAGTCCAGGCTTGCCCCTTCGCGCGCTCGGACACCACACAACGCGACTCCACGTCTTCACGGGCGGCCAAGGTGAACAGCTCGTCCCGGCTCACCGAGGGCACAAAGCCGGGGATGGCCTGTCGCACCAGCAAGGGCTTGCGTTGCCAGTACTCGGCCATGAATTGCCGAGGGGACAGACCGCCCAGCAAGTCGATGGGCATCTTCTCAACAGGCTGGTTGACAGCCTTGCCCATGGCCTTGCCAGAGGTGCTAGCGACAGAGGATCGGGCGCGTTGAATCATGTGGTTTCTCCAAACTGAGACAATTCTGCCCCATGAACATCACTTCACATTGCGTGGTCGGACTGACCTGGACCCTCAAAGACAGCCTGGGCGACACCCTGGACATCCTGGATGAACCGGTGGAATTCATGGTGGGCGGGCAGGACCTGCTGGCGGTGATCGAACAGGCGCTGCAAGGGCACGAGCCCGGTGCGCGGGTTGACCTGAACATCGAACCCGAGGACGGCTTTGGGGACTACGACGAGCAACAGGTGTTTCTGGAAAGCCGCCAGCACTTCCCGCCAGAACTGGAAGAAGGCATGACCTTCGACGGCCATGCCATGCCGGCCGGTTGCTCCCCCGACATTCCGTTGCAGGGCTTGTACACCGTCACCGAAATCTACCCCGAGCATGTGGTGCTGGATGGCAATCACCCGCTGGCGGGCATTGGCTTGCGGTTGTCGCTCCAGGTGGCATCGGTGCGCGAGGCGTCCGAGGAAGAAACCGCCCGTGGCTCGACCGGTTCGGGCTTTTTCCAGATTCAGGCCGATTGACGAGCGGCGGCATCAAGCCTTGCCGGTCGACCCGTAGCCCCCCTCGCCGCGCTCACTCGCCTGGGCAAATTCGTTCACCAGGTTGAATTGCGCCTGCACCACGGGCACGACCATCAACTGCGCAATGCGCTCCATCGGCTCGATGGTGAAGGCCGTGCTGCTGCGGTTCCAGGCACTCACCATCAACTGGCCCTGGTAATCGCTGTCAATCAGACCCACCAGGTTTCCCAGCACAATGCCGTGCTTGTGACCCAGGCCCGAGCGCGGCAGGATGAGCGCCGCATAGCCAGGATCGGCCAGGTGGATCGCCATGCCGGTGGGCACCAGTTGCCAGGCATTGGGTGCCAGGGTCAGCGGCGCATCCAGGCACGCACGCAAATCCAGACCGGCACTGCCCGGCGTGGCATAGGTGGGCAGTTGGGACTGCAAACGGGGGTCGAGGACTTTGACGTCGATCTTCATGGCAAGGCTTTCAAGGACAACAGGCCGGAGGTGGGAACACGACCGTGGTGCGCCCCTCCCCCTCCATCAAGGGCACCTAAGTGAGCTTTGGCAATCGCTGCGCAATCTGTTCCACCAATTGCCGCGCCAGCGTGAGCTTGGAGGCATGCGGCAACTCGAGCGTGCCGTGGGCATCGATCAGCAACAAGGCGTTGTCGTCCTGACCAAAGGTGGCCGGGCCGATGTTGCCCGCCAGCAGCGGCACCCCCTTGCGCTGTCGCTTGGCCTGGGCGTTGCTCAGCAGGTCATGGCTCTCGGCAGCAAAGCCGACACAAAAGAGTTGGCCGTTGCGGGCGCGTTCGCTGCTCGCGACACCGGCCAGGATGTCGGGGTTTTCGGTGAAGTCGAGCGTGGGCGTTTTGCCGCTGCCGTCTTTCTTGATCTTTTCATCGCTGGCGTGAGTCGGGCGCCAGTCTGCCACCGCGGCGGTGGCCACCAACACATCGGCCTGCGCCACCTCGGCCTGAACGGCCGCCTGCATTTGCAGGGCGGAGCGCACGTCCACCCGGCGCACCCCCCGGGGGGTGGGTAGCGACACCGGCCCGGCCACGAGCACCACCTGCGCCCCCGCTTCACGGGCAGCGCGGGCGATGGCAAATCCCATCTTGCCGCTGGAGAGATTGGTGATACCCCGCACCGGGTCCAACGCCTCGTACGTGGGACCCGCCGTCACGAGCACGGTGCGCCCTTGCAGGCGCTTGGGCTGGAACAAGGCGATCACATCGTCCAGGATCTCATCGGGCTCCAGCATGCGGCCGTCCCCCACCTCGCCGCAGGCCTGGTCACCCTGGCCCACGTCCAGCACCACCGTGCCGTCAGCCTTGAGTTGCTGCACATTGCGCTGGGTCGCGGGGTGGGCCCACATCTCACGGTTCATGGCCGGCGCCAGGATGAGGGGCACCTGTTGCAGCGGCCGCGCCAGGCAGGTCAGGCTCAGCAGGTCGTCGGCGCGGCCATGGAGCAGTTTGGCCATGAAATCGGCGCTGGCGGGGGCCACCAGGATGGCATCGACCTCCCGCCCCAGCTCGATATGGGCCATGTTGTTGGCCGGTCGATCGTCCCACTGGGAGGTGAACACCTCGCGGTTGGACAAGGCCTGCAGGGTCACCGGGGTGATGAAATGGGTGGCGGCCTCGGTCATGACCACCTGCACCTGGGCCCCGGCCTTGACCAGGGCACGGCACAGTTCCGCCGCCTTGTAGCACGCGATGCCCCCGCTCAACCCGAGCAGGATCCGCTTGTTCTGCAATTCGTTCATAAAACCCTGTAACGGAGCCCCTATAATTTCACTTTACCACCTCCCGGGAGCTGGCCCTCCCGAACAGGCATGACCAAATTTGTCTTCGTCACTGGCGGTGTGGTGTCTTCCCTGGGCAAGGGAATCGCCTCAGCCTCCCTCGCAGCGATTCTTGAATCGCGGGGCCTCAAAGTCACTCTCATCAAGCTCGATCCGTATATCAACGTCGATCCGGGCACGATGTCCCCCTTCCAGCACGGCGAAGTGTTTGTCACCGACGATGGTGCCGAGACCGATCTCGACCTGGGCCACTACGAGCGCTTCATCACGACGCGCATGAAAAAGTCCAACAACTTCACCACCGGTCAGATCTACCAGAGCGTGCTGGAGAAGGAACGTCGAGGTGACTACCTGGGTAAAACCGTTCAGGTCATTCCCCACGTCACCAACGAAATTCAGGAATTCGTGCGCCGAGGCGCTGGCATGGACACACCGCATGCCGTGGACGTGGCCATTGTGGAGATCGGCGGCACGGTGGGTGACATCGAGTCCTTGCCCTTCCTGGAAGCGGCTCGCCAGATGAACCTCAAGCTCGGGCCCAACAACACCGCCTTTGTGCACCTGAGCTATGTGCCCTGGATCGCTGCCGCCGGCGAACTCAAGACCAAGCCCACCCAGCACACCGCCCAAAAGCTGCGCGAGATCGGCATCCAAGCCGATGCCCTGCTGTGCCGCGCCGACCGACCGATCCCCGAGGACGAGCGCGCCAAGATCTCGCTGTTCTCCAACGTTCCCGAGTGGGGCGTGATCTCGATGTGGGACGTGGACACCATCTACAAGGTGCCCCGCATGCTGCACGAGCAGGGCCTGGATGGCCTGATTTGCGACAAGCTGCGCCTGAACACCCCGCCGGCCAACCTGGCGCGCTGGGACGCCTTGGTGCACGAAGTGGAACACCCGCAGGGCGAAGTCAACATCGCCATGGTCGGCAAGTATGTCGACTTGTCCGACAGCTACAAATCGCTCAACGAAGCCTTGCGTCATGCCGGGATGCAGAACCACGCTCGCGTGAAGATCGAGTACATCGACTCCGAGACCCTGGAGCCCGGTAACGTTGCGCAACTCTCGCGCTTTGATGGCATTTTGGTGCCTGGCGGTTTTGGCAAGCGCGGCATCGAAGGCAAGATTTGCGCGGCCCGCTACGCCCGCGAACACAAAATTCCTTACCTGGGCATCTGCCTGGGCATGCAAGTGGCCACCATCGAGTACGCCCGTCATGTGGCCGGCCTGAAAGACGCCAACAGCACCGAGTTCGAGCCCGAGGGTCCTAACCCCGTCATTGCCCTCATCACCGAGTGGAAAGACGCGGACGGTAGCATCCAGACCCGCAACGCCAACTCGAACTTGGGCGGCACCATGCGCCTGGGCGCGCAAAGCTCGGACGTGGCCCGGGGCACCCTCGCCCACCAGATTTATGGCGACGTGGTGACCGAGCGTCACCGCCACCGCTACGAGGCAAACGTGAACTACCTGGATCAGTTGCGCGCGGCTGGTTTGGTCATCTCCGCGCTCACCCAGCGCGAACAACTCACCGAGATTGTCGAGTTGCCACAAACCGTGCACCCCTGGTACATGGGTGTGCAATTCCACCCCGAATTCAAATCGACCCCCTGGGATGGACACCCGCTGTTCAATGCCTACATCCATGCCGCGCTGGGCCACCAGAGCAACCGACCCAAACTGAAGGTCGTGGCATGAAGCTATGCGGCTTCGATGTGGGGATTGAACATCGCTTCTTCCTGATCGCCGGCCCATGCGTGGTCGAGTCCGAGCAATTGCAGATGGACACGGCTGGCACGCTGAAAGAGATCACCTCGGCGCTGGGCATACCCTTCATCTTCAAGTCCAGCTACGACAAGGCCAACCGCTCCAGCGGCAGCAGCTTTCGTGGCCCGGGCATGGAACGCGGGCTGGAAATTCTGGCCAAGGTGCGCAGCACGCTGCAAGTGCCCCTCCTCACCGATGTCCACAGCGAAGCTGAGATTCCCACGGTGGCCTCGGTCGTGGATGTGTTGCAAACCCCGGC
>RFTK01000144.1 GCA_009923505.1 Betaproteobacteria bacterium | reverse complement strand
CCGCATCGCCCCCTGTGTCTACCGATACAGGGGCCCGATCCGCCAACGACCTGTGGATCGTTGTCGACGATGGATGCCCTTGGGCGCGTTCAGACTTGCGTCTGCCCAATGGCTGCAGTCGTCTTCGGTCGTTGTGGTACCAGCAGGCGCCGGGCACGCCAATTGAGCATTCGCAGGCCTTGCCCCACTCCTGGGCGGGTCGGTATTGGGACACGGCGCGAATGAACGACTGGTTGGCTCGCGCCGGGCATGATCCCGCTGCCGCCTACGCCCGCTGGGGAGACGAACAATTGTTGCGTCGCACCTCTCACGGTGCGCACATCCTGGGGTTACTCTTGGGGCGGGCCGGCGAGGGCCGCCCGCCCTATGAGGTGACCATTGGGCCGGACGCCACCAGCGTGTCATTCCCAGAGAGACCGACCCAGACTTCGGCGGGACCAGCGGGGCCAGACCTCGTGTTTGTGCAACTGCCACGCGCGGTGCGCTCAACCGTGTCACGGGCAGCCCTCACCCCCTGGGTACTCGAAGGCATTGCGCACGGCCTGCAGCACGCCGCTGGTGCTCGGCGTGCCGTGACCACCTTGAGTCTTGAGTCGTACGACGGCCCGCACGATGGCTCTTCCTTGTTCGAGGCTGGGGTGCAGGCGTTGATCGAGCAGGCCCGCGATCGTCAGCAACTCGAACTGCGCGTGGTCCTGGCAGCGGGCAATGCCCACCAGCGGCAGGTTGCTGCCTACCTGGACTTGGTTCCGGGTCAGACCCACGAGTTGCAATGGGAGGCGGTGCCAGGCTGTGAGCGCGCTGCCTGGCTCGAGCTCTGGTGTCCCGCAGACCAACCGTTGCCTGATTTGCAGGTGGCTGCACCGGGTCAAGATCCCTCGCAGGCACTGGGCGCCGGTGAGGTATGGGCCTGGCCCTCTCGTGACACGGCGGTGTGCGCGGTGCTGGTGCCGTCAGCACCGCGCGCGGGAGGGCGCTTGATGTGGGTGAGGTTGGCACCGACCCAGGTCTTTCAGCCTGGCGAGCCGGCCGCTCCCTGCGGCGTCTGGCGATTGCGTTTCACCTCTCACGTCCCGCTGCGGGTGCACGCTTATCTGGCGCGCGTGTGGCCGGGTCCGGGTGGTAAGCCCGCTGGACGGCAAGGCCGCTTGTGGGTGAGGGCGTCGCAGACCTCGGATTTACAGAGGGCGTTGCCGCCGCCCCAGCCAGGCTCGATCAACGGCATGGCGTGCGGGGGGCCGGATGTCACCGTGGTAGGAGGCCGCTGGCTACATGCGCTCTCAACCCCGGCAACCGATGCAACTCCCAGCGGGTTGAACGCGCTGGACGGGGAGAATGACTCACTCGATCAACCTGGCGGCTCAAGTGGTTCGCAGACGCCAGTGCCCTACACCGGGTGCGGTCCTGCCCGCGGTGGCTGGCGCGCCCGCGCCCCCGCGGTGGATGTGCTCGCGCCCAGCGAGGACAGTCGCGCTTTGCCCGGCGTGCGCAGCACGGGCCACTTGGACGCCAGCACGCCTCGCATGGGCGGCACCAGTGTGGCGGTGCCTCTGCATGCCCGAACCCTCCTGGGCCCGCAGCAGCCCGAGACACCACCCCCGTAGAATCCCGGCATGCTTCTCGTCCAACAAGAATTGCTCGCCGAATTGGCCCAGGCCCTTGACGGCCTGAGCCCCGGTGCTGCTGCCCGGGCCGCTTTTGAGTCGCCCAAGGTTGCCGCCCATGGGGACTGGGCTATCACGGCTGCCATGCAACTGGCCAAACCCCTCAAGGCCAACCCCCGACAGGTTGCCGAGCGCTTGCGCGAGGACTTGCAGGCTCGTCCGGGCTTTCAGCGCTGGGTGCAAGACCTGGACATCGCCGGTCCTGGATTTCTCAACCTGCGGCTGCGCCCGGCTGCCAAGCAGCAGGTGGTGCATGAGGTGCTGCTCGCACGGCACGCCTTTGGTTGCCAGGCTGCACGCCAGGCGCGGGTGCTGGTTGAGTTTGTCTCGGCCAATCCCACCGGTCCCTTGCATGTGGGACATGGTCGTCAGGCAGCCCTGGGCGACGCCATGTGCAACTTGCTGCAAACCCAGGGCTGGTCGGTGCACCGCGAGTTTTATTACAACGACGCGGGCGTGCAGATCGCCACCCTGGCGCACAGCACCCAGTTGCGTGCTAAGGGTTTCAAGCCCGGCGATGCCGAGTGGCCCGAGTCGGCCTACAACGGCGACTACATTCAGGACATTGCCAACGACTTCCTGGCGGGGAAGACTGTACAGGCCGATGACCGCAGCTTCACCGCCAATGGCGATGTGAACGATATCGATGCCATCCGGCAGTTTGCCGTGGCCTACCTGCGGTGCGAACAGGACCTGGACTTGCAGGCTTTTGAGTTGCGCTTTGACCAGTACTACCTGGAGTCCAGCCTGTACACCGAGGGACGCGTCGAGCGTGCGGTTCAAACTCTGCGCGACAGCGGCTTTACCTACGAGCAGGACGGGGCCTTGTGGCTGCGCTCCACCGACTTCGGCGACGACAAAGACCGGGTGATGCGCAAGAGCGACGGCACCTACACCTACTTTGTGCCTGATGTGGCCTACCACCTGGCCAAGTGGGAGCGCGGTTTCAGCAAGGTGGTGAACATCCAGGGCACGGATCACCACGGCACCATCGCACGCGTGCGTGCCGGCTTGCAGGCCGTGTCACGCCACACCAGCCTGGGCATCCCCGAGGGCTACCCCGACTATGTGCTGCACACCATGGTTCGGGTGATGCGCGGGGGCCAGGAGGTCAAGATTTCCAAGCGCTCGGGCAGCTACGTGACCTTGCGCGACCTCATCGACTGGACCTCCAAGGACGCCGTACGTTTCTTCTTGCTCAGCCGCAAGCCCGACACCGAATACGTGTTTGATGTGGACCTGGCCTTGGCGCAGAACAACGACAACCCGGTGTACTACGTGCAATATGCCCATGCCCGCATTTGCTCGGTGTTGCAGCGCGAGGGCCTCTTGGGTCAGGACGTGTCCTGGCGCGAGGTGGACCTGACACCGCTGGACTCGGCACCGGCACAGTCGTTGATGCTGCAACTCGCGCGCTACCCCGGCATGCTCTCGGCAGCGGCCCAGGATTTTGCGCCCCACGATGTCAGCTTTTACCTGCGTGAACTGGCGGCGGCCTACCACAGCTACTATGACGCCGAGCGTATCCTGGTCGAGGACCCGCGTGTCAAGCGGGCCCGACTGGCCCTGGTCGCAGCCACGGCCCAGGTGTTGCACAATGGACTGGCCGTGCTGGGGGTGTCCGCGCCCACCAGCATGTGAGTCGGTGTAAGACCCCACAACATGACAGCTGCTTCTCATTCCTTCTCCACGCATCGTCTGGTTCGCCAGCGTGGTGGCACCCTGCTCGGTTTCATTTTTGGCCTCATCGTGGGCTTGTCGGTGGCCCTGGCGGTGGCGATCTATGTGACCAAGGTGCCTATCCCGTTCCTCAACAAGGGCGTACACCGAAGCCCTGACCAGGATGCGGCTGAGGAAAAGAAGAACAAGGACTGGGATCCCAATGCCCCGTTGTATGGCAAAAACCCGGTGAAACCCCCGGAGAAGCCCGCGGGCGACGAGGCGCCTGCCGTGATCCCGCCCCCGTCCAGTACGGCGCCCTCGACCACTGGCGAAGACCCCCTGGGGGATTTGGCGCGCAGCCGCGCTGCCACCGCCGACCCATTCAATTACTACGTTCAAGCCGGCGCGTTCCGCTCAGCCGAAGAAGCCGAGGCGCAGCGCGCCAAGCTCGCTTTGCAGGGCCTCGATGCCCGGGTGAGCGAGCGTGAGCAGTCCGGTCGCACCGTGTTTCGCGTGCGCATCGGCCCGATGGAGTCGCGCGAGGACGCCGAGCGGGTTCAGCAAAAACTGGCTGCATCCAAGGTAGATGCTGCGCTGGTGCGCGTTCAACGTTGATTTTTATCGAGAGGTTTGCATGCAACGTCGCCATTTTTCCCACGCTATGATGGGTTCACTCGGGGCGTTGGCCCTCTCGCACGAAGCGGGTTGGGCACAGAAAGCCCCATTCCAGGAAGGTATCGAATACCTCACGCTGGACAAGCGTGTGCCCACCGATGCAGGCAAAGGCAAGATCGAGGTGATCGAGTTTTTCTGGTACAGCTGCCCGCACTGCAATGCCTTTGAACCGCGTTTTGCCGAATGGGTCAGCAAAGTGTCCAAGGACATCGAGGTCAAGCGCGTCCCGGTGCGTTTTCGCGATGACTTTGAGCCTCAGCAGCGCATGTTTTATGTGCTCGAGGCGCTTGAGAAAGTGGAGGCTTTGCACGTCAAGCTGTTTCAAGCCATCCATGTGGAACGTCAAAACCTCTCCAGCGCGGACGCGCTGGCCACTTGGGCCGAGAAACAGGGCATCCCCAAAGCCAAATTCCAGGAGGTCTACAACAGCTTTGGCATCGTATCCAAGGCGCGTCGGGCCACCCAGTTGCAAGAGTCGTTCAAAGTTCAGGGCGTGCCAGCCTTGGGGGTGGCCGGGCGTTTTTACACCGATGGCTCCCTGGCTGGCAGCATGGAGCGCGCACTTCAAATCGTCGATTACCTGCTCGGCGAGGTTCGCAAAGGCCGCTGAGACCACCCCTCAGCGTCTGAAGCTGGCCTGGACTGCGGCTTTCTGGCCACTGTGGGCCAGCCGACATGCACAAGCTGTGCCAGAAAAAGGTGTTTTGTCGCCTCGGAAGCAGTTACCCGCATACAATGCGGCATCCCAATCACTGCAAGTTCCGTGCCTTGAAGCCTGTTGTTGTCCTGTTGTTGAGTTGTCTGCTGGGTATGACCCTGGCCGGCGCCCGCGCCGAAAAAGCCGACCGCGACAAGCCGATGAACATCGAGGCCGACAAACTGGTGCACGATGACTCCCGCCAGCGAACGGTGTTTTCGGGCAAGGTGGTGGCCACCAAGGGCACGATCATCTTTCGAGGCGAACGGCTGGAAATTTGGGAAGACGGCCAAGGTCATCAATTCGGGCAACTCATCCCCGCCAGCGGTCAGCGCGCGTTTTTCCGCCAAAAACGTGAGGGCCTGAATGAATTCATGGAAGGCGAGGCCGAGCGTATCGAGTACGACGGTCGAGCCGACCGTGTGACCTTGCAGGGTCGTGCCGTGTTGCGCCGCTATCGGGGGGCCAAGCTCAACGATGAAATGAGTGGCCAGTTGATCGTGTACGACAACGCCACCGAGCGCTTCACGGTGGACAATGCGCCGGCCAAGGCACAGGATGCTGGAGCGGGTGCTTCCACCAATGCGCGTGTGCGTGCCTGGCTGACCCCGACACCTTCTGGCGGGGCGGCTCCATGACAGCTGTCGCCACCCCTGCCAACAGTGGTCGGTTGGAAGCCCACCACCTACAAAAATCTTATGGCAGCCGCAAGGTGGTTCACGATGTTTCGATCTCGGTGCAAAGAGGCGAGGTCGTTGGGCTCTTGGGACCCAATGGGGCAGGCAAGACCACGTCTTTTTACATGATCGTGGGCCTGGTGCGGGCCGATGCGGGCGGGATACAGCTGGACGGTCAAGCCATCGAGCGGTTGCCGATCCACCAACGCTCTCGGCTGGGGCTGAGTTATCTGCCCCAAGAAGCATCGATTTTTCGCAAGCTCAATGTGGCTGACAACGTGCGTGCGGTGCTGGAGTTGCAGCACGACGAACACGGTCAACCCCTCTCTCGCGATGAGGTCGAGCAGCGCTTGACGAGCTTGCTGCAGGAGTTGCGCGTGGACCACCTGCGCGACTCGGCGGCCACGGCGCTTTCGGGCGGTGAGCGGCGACGCGTCGAGATCGCTCGTGCGCTGGCTACCCAGCCGCGGTTCATCCTGTTGGATGAGCCGTTTGCCGGTATTGATCCAATTGCGGTGATCGAGATTCAGCGCATCATCAGCTTTCTCAAGGCACGAGGCCTGGGGGTGCTGATCACCGACCACAACGTCCGTGAGACCCTGGGCATTTGTGACCATGCATGCATCATCAGCGAAGGACGCGTGCTGGCGCAGGGTACCCCGGCTGAGATCGTGCATAACGCCGATGTGCGACGCGTGTATCTGGGCGAACATTTCCGGATGTGACGCCATGAAACAAGGCCTGTCACTTCGCGTTTCACAGCATCTGGCGCTCACCCCGCAGTTGCAGCAATCGATTCGGCTGCTGCAACTCTCGACCATGGAGCTCAACCAGGAAATCGAGCAAATGCTCGACGACAACCCCTTCCTGGAAAAAGACACCGAATTGGCCGAGCGTGAGGCCTTTGGCCTGGAGCAGGCCGATGCGCGCACCGAGGAGGCAGCGGAATCCGCAGATACCACCGATTCATTGTCTTCGGATGATCTGCTGGACG
>RFTK01000143.1 GCA_009923505.1 Betaproteobacteria bacterium | reverse complement strand
GGGGGTGACAGGTGCATAATGTGCGCCTCACCATGAACCGACTCGCTGCCATTCTGCCCGTTGCCCATGTGCTCGTGGGTGTCGAGGTCACGAGCAAAAAGCGCGCTTTCGAGGAAGCGGGGCTTTTGTTTGAGGCACAGCACGGTCTAAGTCGTGCCTTGGTGGCGGACAGTTTGTTTGCGCGTGAGCGTCTGGGCTCGACGGGCCTGGGCCATGGCGTGGCGATTCCGCACGGCCGCATCAAGGGCCTGAAGTCTCCCATGGCCGCGGTGTTTCGCCTGGACGAGGCCATCGGGTTTGATGCCCCCGACGAGCAACCGGTGAACCTGTTGATATTCCTGTTGGTGCCTGAGGCGTCCACGCAAAAGCACCTGGAAATCCTCTCCGAAATCGCTGAGTTGCTCAGCGATGCCGCGTTGCGCGACAAGCTCAAGAGCAGCGACAGCGCCGACTTGCTGCACCACCTCATCGCCAACTGGAGCTCTGCCCTCACCACCTGAGGGAACGAGCGCCCGTCACAGCCTTGAAGCCCACCGTCGTCAGCGCCGATGTCTTGTTCGAGGACTTCCGCGAAAAGTTGCGCTGGGAGTGGGTGGCCGGCCAAGGCGCATCGGAACGCCGGTTTGACGAGGTCGCCGTGCGGGCCGCGCGTTCTGGCGCCGACTTGGTGGGCTACCTCAATTACATTCACCCGTATCGCCTGCAATTGCTGGGCGAGCGGGAGGTGCGCTACATCACCAATGCCACGCTGGAAGACTGCGCCCGCCGCATTGCGCGCATCGTCACCTTAGAGCCGCCGGTGCTGGTGGTGGCGGATGGCCAGGTGCCTCCTGAATCGCTGATCGAGATGTGCGAGCGTGCACAAATTCCGCTCTTTTCCACCCAAGAGTCCTCCGCACACGTGATCGATCTGCTGCGGGCCTATTTGTCCAAGCACTTTGCAGACCGCACCTCGATGCACGGCGTGTTCATGGACATTCTGGGCCTGGGGGTGATGATCACCGGCGAGTCCGGACTGGGCAAAAGCGAACTCGGCCTGGAGTTGATTTCGCGTGGCAATGGCCTGGTGGCGGATGATGCGGTCGATTTGTACCGCATCAACCAGACCACCATCGAAGGTCGTTGTCCGGATTTGTTGCAAAACCTGCTCGAAGTGCGTGGCATTGGTCTGCTGGATATCCGCGCCATCTTTGGCGAGACGGCTGTGCGCCGCAAGATGCGGCTCAAACTCATTGTGCACCTGGTGCGCCGCGAAACCCTGGAGCGCGACTACGACCGTTTGCCCCACGAACCCTTGACGCAGGACGTGCTGGGTATTGCCGTGCGCAAGGTGGTGATTCAGGTGGTGGCGGGACGCAACATCGCGGTGCTGGTGGAGGCGGCGGTGCGCAACACCATATTGCAATTGCGCGGCATCAACACCTACGACGAATTTGTGGAGCGCCATCGGCGCGCCATGGAGCAAGGCTAGCCTTGCCTTGTGTTGTCTGAGTCTTGAGGGTTGCAGCCTTGATGGCGTGTGAGTTCAAGACTTGCGATGTGGACAGTGGTCACGCCGGCAGTGGGCGTACAGGCTGAGCGCGTGGTCCGCTAACTCGAAACCTTTGGTCTGGGCAATGCGCTGTTGTCGCTGTTCAATGTCCGGATCACAAAATTCCTCGACCCGACCACAATCGAGGCACACCAGGTGGTCATGGTGCTGGCCTTCGTCCAGTTCAAACACGGCCTTGCCACTTTCAAAATGGCTGCGCGTGAGAATGCCGGCTTGCTCAAACTGGGTCAGCACGCGATACACCGTGGCCAGACCCACATCCATGTTTTCGCTCAAGGCTTGACGGTACACATCCTCGGCCGTCATGTGACGCAGCGGCGCCTTCTGGAACAGCCCCAGTATTTTCAGCCGCGGCAGCGTGGCCTTGAGGCCCGTGCCCTTGAGTTCGTCAATGGATGGCATAGGGATCAAACAGGTGAGTGGATCACAGCCTTGAACCCACTGGGCTTGGGGGGTGCGCCGCTACAATGACAGCATCATATCTTGAGTGTGCTCTTTGGCATGACATCCTTTCAACGCATCTTCACTAACGGGTTCCTGCTGTGCGGCCTGCTGGTCCTGTCGGCCTGCAGCACGCTGCAAAAACCCATCGAGGGTGTGTCCTCTCAGGTGGCCAACGTTTCGGGACGGGTGGCGGAGGCATTTCGGCCTTACCGCACCGAGGTGGTTCAAGGTAACGTGGTCACCCGCGAGCAACAGCAATTGCTGCGTGTGGGCATGACGCGTTTGCAGGTGCGCGATTTGTTGGGGACACCCCTCATCACCAGCGTGTTCCACGCCAACCGCTGGGACTATGCCTTCACCATCCGGCGACAGGGCGCAGAACCGTTGCACCGCAAGCTGTCGGTGTTCTTCGAGGGCGACGGCCTGGCACGTGTGGAGGCTGACGAATTGCCCCTGGAGGCTGAATTCGCCGCACGCCTGGATACACGCCGTCCGGCCGGCAAACCCCCCGTGCTCGAAGCCAAGCCCGCAGCGCTGGAGTCCTTCAAGAGTCGCACCCCAGTCACCCCCACGGCTCCCTCCCAGGAACCAGTGCCTGACTATCCCCCGCTTGAGCCCGCCCGTTGAGGCTGGCTAGCTTTTCGGAGTTGTCACATGTCCATTTCGTCTCCCCTTCGCATTGCCATTGCCGGGGCCAGTGGCCGCATGGGTCGCATGCTGATCGAAGCCGTGCTCAACGCGCCCGACTGCGAACTCGCGGGTGCGCTGGACATCTCCGGCAACCCCGCGCTGGGCATGGACGCCGGTGCTTTCCTGGGCCGCTCCACCGGTGTCATCATCACCTCCGACGTGGCGGCCGGGTTGGCGCGAGCGCAGGTCTTGATCGATTTCACACGTCCCGAGGGCACCCTGGCGCATTTGCGCGTGTGCCAGCAACTTGGCGTCAAGATGGTGATTGGCACCACAGGTTTTGGTGACGCGGACAAAGCCCAATTGGCTCAGGCGGCTCAATCGCTGGCCATGGTGATGGCCCCTAACATGAGCGTGGGTGTGAATGTCACCTTGCGCTTGTTGCAAATGGCTGCCAAGGCCTTGTCCACCGGTTACGACATCGAAGTGATCGAGGCCCATCATCGCCACAAGGTCGACGCACCCTCGGGCACCGCGCTCAAAATGGGGGAGGTCATTGCCGAGGCCCTGGGGCGTGACCTCAAGGATTGCGCGGTTTATGCCCGCGAGGGCCACACCGGTGAGCGTGACCCATCCTCGATTGGTTTCGCCACCATTCGGGGGGGCGATATTGTGGGTGACCACACGGTGATGTTTGCAGGCACCGGCGAGCGCGTCGAGATCACCCACCGATCGGGGAGTCGCAGCAACTATGCGCAGGGCAGCTTGCGCGCGGCGCGCTATCTCGCCGATCGCGCCAGCGGCATGTTCGACATGTTCGACGTGCTCAACCTCCACTGAGCCTGGCCCCAACCACCAGGATCGGCCATGCTGTTCGGGTTGAGCGAAACCGCCCTGACGGCAGGGGTGGCCGGACTGCTTTGGGTCCTGTCGGTCTCCAGCTGGGTGGTGATCGTTTACAAAACCTGGTGGATCTGGCGCGCGCTGCAAGACGTTCCGGCAGCGCAGCAGGCCTACTGGCAAACTCCCGACCCCGTTCAAGCCCAACAAGTGCTCGTCATGCTGGATCGCCAGGCCTTGCTACGACCCCTGGTGGGGGCGGCGTGCGCCAGCCAGCCGTCATCACCCGCGGGCCTCGAGCGCCGAGCGCATGAGGCAGCAAGGCGTCAACGCCAGGTGGTGCAATCCCTGCGGCAGGTTTGTCAGCAGGTTCAATGGGGGCAGCCGTGGCTGGCGTGCGTCGCCTCGGTTGCGCCGTTCCTGGGCCTGCTGGGCACGGTCTGGGGTTTGCTCGACGCCATGACAACCTTGCCCGATGCTTCAACGGGGGCGTGGGAAGCCTGGGTGCCTGCTCTGTCACACACCCTGCAACTCACCGCCGTGGGTTTGTGCGTGGCGGTGCCCGCAGTGATGGCGCACCACCTGATGGCAAACCGTCTGAACATGTTGCAGCAGTCGCTGGAGGACTTTGCCGCCGACTTGATCGAACACCTGCATTCAGGCCAAGATGCATGAGGGCCGACCCACCACCTGCGTCTCACTGCGTGGGAGTTCCTCTGGGCCCTGGCGCGCGTCGGCCAGAGAGGCGTTGGCGCCCTCTGCACACGCCGATGTCCCAGCCGCCAGCACAGATGCAGATCACCCCCCTGATTGACGTGTTGCTGGTGCTGTTGGTGATGGGCGTGCTGGCCTGGTCCGCATCGCAAGCGAGTGGACATGCCCGCGTCAAGGCCTCGGCGTCCTCTGACGCCTTGCTGGGCCTGACCTTGCCGTTGCGCAGCGGGGTGGATGCCGCCTCGGCCCTCACCCCAACCGAAGATCGTTTGTGGATTGGGTTGGGGTTGCAAGGCCGGTTGAGCTGGGGTGAGGCACCGGTGACCCGAGATATCCTGACACGTCAATTGCGTGAGGCCCTCAAGCACAATCGCCACGCCGAAGTGTGGCTGGCGGTGGACCAGGCGCTGCCCTACGCCGACCTGCTGCCCTGGCTGGAGTGGTTGCAGGCCCAGCAGGTGACCCGCCTGACCTTGCTGCATCGCGCCCAACCCCCGGCCTCTGTGACCGGCAAGCCCTAAAATCCGAAGATTCGCCCCGGTCCGCGCTGGTCGGTTCGGGGTTTTTTCATTGACGCGACATGCAAGACAAATACCAACACACCGAGGTTGAACAGGCCGTCCAGGCCCTGTGGACCCAGCACGATGTCTATCGTGTTCGTGAAGATGCCAGCCGGCAGAAGTTCTACGCCTGCTCCATGCTGCCTTATCCCAGCGGCAAGTTGCACATGGGCCATGTCCGCAACTACACCATCAACGACATGCTGACGCGCCACTTGCGCATGAAGGGTCTGAATGTCCTCATGCCAATGGGCTGGGACGCCTTCGGCTTGCCGGCAGAAAACGCGGCGCTCAAAAACGGCGTGCCGCCGGCCAAGTGGACCGACGAGAACATCGCCTACATGAAGGGGCAGATGCAGGCCATGGGACTGGCTATCGACTGGTCACGCGAGGTGGCCACTTGCGACCCGAGCTACTACAAGTGGAACCAGTGGTTGTTCCTGAAGATGCTGGACCAAGGCATCGCGTACCGCAAAACCCAGATCGTCAACTGGGATCCGGTGGACCAGACCGTGCTGGCCAACGAGCAAGTGATCGATGGCAAGGGCTGGCGCACCGGTGCGGTGGTGGAAAAGCGAGAGATCCCTGGCTACTACCTCAAGATCACCGACTACGCGCAGGAATTGCTGGACCATGTCAGCACCGGCCTGCCGGGTTGGCCCGAGCGCGTCAAGTTGATGCAGGATAACTGGATTGGCAAGAGTGAGGGCGTGCGCTTTGCGTTCACCCACGATATCCGCGACAGCACCGGGCAATTGATCGGCGATGGGCGCATGTATGTGTTCACCACACGTGCCGACACCATCATGGGGGTCACGTTCTGCGCGGTGGCGCCTGAGCATCCGCTGGCCACCCATGCGGCAGCCAGCAACCCAGCACTGGCGGCGTTCGTTGAAGCGTGCAAAAAAGGCGGCACCACCGAAGCCGAATTGGCCCTCAAGGAAAAAGAGGGCATGGCCACAGGTTTGCAGGTGCATCACCCGATCACCGGCGAGCCGATCGAGGTGTGGGTGGGCAACTACGTGCTCATGACCTATGGCGATGGTGCGGTGATGGGTGTGCCCGCGCATGACGAGCGCGACTTTGCGTTTGCGCGCAAGTATGGCCTGGCCATTCGCCAGGTGGTGCAGCAGGCCGAGGGGGCGCCGGCCTTCGATGACACCCAATGGCACGAGTCGTATGCAGCCAAAGGCCACGGTGTGGCGATCCACTCAGGCCGTTTCGATGGCCTGGCGTTCCAGGCGTGCATTGCCGCTGTGGCCGCCGAGTTACAGAACAAGGGCCTGGGCGAGAAGAAAACCACCTGGCGACTGCGTGACTGGGGTATCTCACGTCAGCGCTACTGGGGCACGCCGATTCCCATCATCCACTGCGACGAGCACGGCGCCGTGCCGGTGCCAGAGCGCGACCTGCCCGTGGTGCTACCCCCGGACTGCATCCCCGATGGCAGCGGCAACCCACTCAACAAGCACCAGGGTTTTCATGCCGGTGTGACCTGCCCGGTCTGCGGTAAACCCGCCCGGCGTGAAACCGACACCATGGACACCTTTGTGGACTCGTCCTGGTACTTCATGCGTTATTGCGACCCGACCAACGACGAGCACATGGTGGCCGAGGGCGCCAAGTACTGGATGCCCATGGACCAGTACATCGGAGGCATTGAGCACGCCATCCTGCATTTGCTCTATGCGCGCTTCTGGACCAAGGTCATGCGCGATCTCGGGTTGGTGCAGATCGACGAACCGTTCACCCGCTTGCTGACCCAGGGCATGGTGCTCAACCACATTTACTCGCGCAAGGGTGAGAAGGGCGGTATCGAGTACTTCTGGCCGCAAGAGGTCGACGACGTCCACGACGCCAGCGGCAAAGTCATCGGCGCCCAGCTCAAGGAGGCCAAAGGCGCGCTGCCGGCGGGCACCCCCATCACCTATGAAGGGGTGGGCACCATGAGCAAGAGCAAGAACAACGG
>RFTK01000142.1 GCA_009923505.1 Betaproteobacteria bacterium | reverse complement strand
CCACCTTGCGCAAGGTGGCCATTTCCGGTCCGATGGCCAACGGAAACAAGGAGGCCACCACCACAAAGAAGAACACACCGGTCAGCACCTCGGCCTTGCGGCGCAGGGCCAACAACACATCACGGCGCAGGACGGCGATGAAGGCACTCATGCTGCAGTCAACCTGAGGTGATGGCCCGTGCCCCCCATGGGCACCGCCTGATGGCTGGTGTAGAGCACCAGGCCGCCCTGGTGCACGTGCTGGCTGAGCAAGTCCGCCAATTGCGTGACCGCACCTGGATCAAGGGCGACAAATGGCTCGTCCAGCAACCACAACCGCGCACGCGAGGTCAGCAAGCGCGCCAGCGCGGCCCGGCGCTTTTGGCCCTGCGACAGCACCCGCAGCGGCAAGTGCTCGCGACCGCGCAACCCCAACGCTGCCAATGCCTGCAGCGCGCGCGCCCCGTCGAGCGACTCGCCACTCACCGCCGCTTCGAATTGCAGATTTTCCAGCGCGCTCAGATCGTCCTTGAGTGAGAGGGTGTGCCCCAGGTAGAGCATTTCGGCGCGGTACAGCTCGGCGCACTGGCGGATAGGCACTCCGGCCCAACGCACCTCGCCAGTGATGGCCGGTGACAAGCCGCTCACCATGCGCATCAGGCTGGTTTTGCCCGCGCCGTTGTCGCCCTGCAAGTGCAACCATTCGCCCGCGCAGAGGTTGAAACTCACCGGCTCAAACAACGGCCTGCCGCCTCGCTCGCAAGCCAGCCCGTCCACCTCCAAGAGGGCTAAGCTCATAGGTAGGTTCCCGCCAGGGTCAGCACGCGGCCACCGGTGCCGAGTTTGAAACGCGCGATGCCGGCGCTGCGCTGGGTGTTGACGCCCCCGAGATCGAGCAGTCGCACCCCTCGCTGCTGCAAGGCCTCGATGGCATGCCACAGCAACAGGTTGTGTGCATTGAACTGACGGCCCGTGTCGTTGGACCAGCCCACCTGGTAGGTGGCCGCGCTCCCATGCAGCAAAAACATCATGGCCGCGACGCGCTCGCCCTGATGGTCGGCACGCAAGGTCAACACCGTGTGTGCCGCAGACTTGCGCGCCTGGATGTAGCGCTCGATAAAACCCGACGGCAGCCCCTCCACGCCGCGCTGCTCGCGCATGGTGTCCTCCTGATCGAGCAACCAGCGAAATTGCGCGGGGTTGGCACCCAGGCGTTGCACCGTGAGTCCGGCCGACTCGGCCGCTACCAGGCGGTTGCGCCATTTGCCCTCGAAACCGGCCCGCAGTTGCTCACGCGTCTGGCTGAGGTCCAGGGTGACCGTGGAATACCCTGTCATGACACGTCGCCAGGACGAAAGGCCCGACGCCCCGTCCAGGGCCTCCTCCGGGGTGAACAACGCCAAACGCGGACGCATCCAGGGCAACCCTGCACGCAGTTGGCGATAGACCTCGGCCTTGTCAGCGGCTGTGAGCGACTCGGTCCAGACTGGCCCGCGCGAGCACAACGCCAGCGACACCATCCCGGCCAGTCGTCGACCAATGAACTGCGCGAGCGCGACAGTTCGTCCTTCGGCTTCAACACGCCCCCGCACACACGGGACCCCGATGGCCTTCATGCAACTGCCGTAGGCCCAATCCTGCTGCAGGGCCGCCGAGGCGGCCACATGGTGGCGATCCCAGTCGGCCGCGTCAAGATCATCCCAAAACAGCTTCATCGCCCTAGAATGCCTGTGCTATGAACGCCGACACATCCTGGCTCAACCGCTGGCGCACCCCACCCCCTGAAGAGGTCATGGGACATCGCATCGAAGAGCCGCGTCTGACCCGCATGGCCTGGGTATGGGGCATGGTGATACTGGGCGGGCCCATCCTGTTGCTGGGCATGGCGATCGATGGGGTGATCCAGTTGATCACCGGGCAGTGCACCGGCGTGTGGTGCTGGTTCTGAGTGGTGGTGAGTCGCCCCGTCATTGTGGGCGTATCTTACCCGCCGTCGGTGTCTGAACCCCCATCGCCTGGCGCATCCCCCATCGAGCTCTTGACCACTTGCGCCACCAGTTCCAGGCGCTTGAGTGGGTCGTCTGTGGCCAGCAAGTGCTCCTTGAACGGCACGGCCAGCGGCAAGAGCTCGGCCCAGCGGTTGGCGACCCAACCGGCCTCGTCCAGACGATAGGGCGGGGCCAGAGGCAACAGGGCCGCCATGCCCCGTCGCTGGGCATCCGCAATCAACTGACCCAAGCGGTCCGCGAGCGGCTGCAACACGGGGGGAATGGCCACCACAGGGTCCGGATCAGACAACAGCGCCTGGCCGCGCCAGCGTCCGTAGGCGCCCCGCTGCGACTCCATGAGCTGAAACCGCTGACCGCCCCGGCAGGTCACGCGCAACAAAGCGGGCTGGATTTGCTCGATCTCCAGCAGGTGGGCCACACAGCCCCAGGTGCTGGGCGATTCCATGACACCCGCCTGCTGCACTTCGCGGCCCTGGTGCAGCATCACCACCCCAAAGGGCCGCTGTTCACGCTGGCACTGCTTGATCAGATCGAGGTAGCGCACCTCGAAAATCTGCAAGGCCAGGTGGCCCTCAGGAAACAGGCCGTTGGACAGCGGAAACAGTTCGAGTTCAGTCAGCTTTGGCTCCGGACGCCTTGACGATAGGTCCCCAACGGGTGACTTCGCCGCGCAGCATCTCGCCCATCTGCTCGGGGCTGCTGCCCATGATGTTGTAGCCCAGTTCGGTCATGCGCTTGACATAGTCCGGGGCCTTCGTGCCCTTGATCGCTTCGGCATTCAGTTTGGCGACGATGTCACGCGGGGTCCCTGCTGGCACGGCCAGTCCGAACCACACGCCCGACTCATAGCCCGACACGCCCGCCTCAGCGAGGGTGGGCAACTCGGGTAACAGCGGGTCACGCTTGGCACCAGTAGTGGCCAGCGCACGCAACTTGCCCGACTTGATGTGAGGCAAGGCCGACGGAATGTTGTCCAGCATGACCATCACCTGTCCGCCCATCAGATCCGTCAGGGCCGGCGCACTGCCCTTGTAGGGAATGTGCGTCATGTTGATGCCCGCCAGATGTTTCAGCATTTCGCCCGACATGTGGATGCTGGTGCCGCTGCCGCTGGAGGCGTAGGTGACCGCCCCCGGTTGGGCCTTGGCCAGCGCGATCAACTCGGACACCGAGTTGGCCTTCACAGACGGATGCACCACCAGCACGTTGTTGAGTGACACCAGTGCCGTCACCGGCAGCAGGTCTTTCATGGGGTCAAACGGCATCTTGGCGTAGAGGAACGGGTTGATGGCCGAAATACCGCTGGTGGTCATGAAAATCGTGTAGCCATCGGGCGCAGAACGAGCCGCCTCGGCGCCACCGATATTGCCACCGGCACCCGGCTTGTTGTCCACGGTCACGGTCTGGCCCAGGTTTTTGGACAGCTCGGCCGCAATGGCGCGCGAGGCGATGTCCACCGCTCCGCCCGGGGGGAACGGGCAGATCAAACGAATCGGCTTGCTGGGAAAGGATTGCGCGTGCGCCGCCAGCGTCAGCCCCAAGGCTGCCGCTAGCACCAGTAAACGGGATTTGAAACGGGACAACATGGTCAGTACCTTCCTGTGGAGAATCTTGGTGCGCATCCTAACCCCGAAAGCCGATGGCTCGCACAATCCGGACGATGCCAAGGGGAATATCCGCACCGCCCACCCAGGTAATCGGCGCGGTGAATCAGGTCGGCTTCAGGCAAAAAATCCCTGAAATCCGTCGACCGGCTCGAACCGGCGGTTGACAAAGCGCAGTCGGGTGGGCCCGTGCATCGCCCGCTCGGAGAGCGAGTGCCTGGGGTCACCCGGGTAACAGAGGGTTCGCACACCGTTGTCGTCAAACGGTTCGGGCTGGATGGTCGCCGGTGCACGCTGGCGGGTGTCGTCCAGCACCGACTGAACCGTGGTGTGGCGCAACAGTTGCACCAGGCTCATGATCTGGGGAGGCGCGAGTTCGATCCGGTGCTCCCAGTAATCTTCCAGGGCCTGCCGCGGCCGCAGCCAGGCGCTGTGGGTGGTTTCAACGTTGTCGTGCACCGCGTCCTGGCCCGACGGCACGGCAGCAACGAAAAAACGGGTGTCAAAGCGCTGGGTCGACAACGAGGCCATCTTGGGCGTGATCCAGCGTGACCAGGGCACCAGAAAACGGGTGGTGAGTTGCAGCGACATATCACGCAGAACGTCGGCAAAGCTGGTGCCGGCTCGCAAACGCTCACCCGCGAGCGCGGCATCAGGCGCTTGCCCCTGGGGGCCGTGCGCAAACAAAATACCCGACTCCTCGAACGCCTCGCGCAGGGCTGCCACATACAGACCACAGGCACGGGCGGCGTCCAACTCGGGTTCGGCCAACTGGCGATGCAAGAGATCGCGGGGCTGATCGAGGTGACGTTCGGGGTCGAGTTCAGCGTCCGCCGCATCGAGCTTACCGCCGGGAAACACATACGCACCGCCGAGCACCGCCGAGTTGCTGTGACGTTGCAGCATGAAGATTTCCAGCCCGTTGCTCCCGTCGCGCAGCATGAGGACGGAAGCGGCATCGCGGGGAGGCGTCTTGATTTCCTGGTGGTTGAGTTCCATGGGATCATTGTGCCCGCAGTCGCTGGGGGCAATCGACGCGTCGATGACACATCACGGCCTCACCGCGTGGTCACAGACCCCCCACCCACACGGATGGACGAGGTCCGTCCATCTGGGCGAGCAGGACCTCGGGGTCACGCCTCCTGGCGTGAGGCGCGCATTTGCTCTTCGCCCGGCAGGCCCAGAACACAGCACGCACCGAGGAGGGCGATGAGCGACATGGCGACCATCAGCGTGGTGAAGCCGGCCTGCTTCACCACCGGGCCCAGCATGTACACCGCCAGGGAGCTGAATCCAAAGGAGATGGCAATGCGTGTGCCGCTGACCCTCGATCGCATCGAGTCGTCAATGTAGCGCACCACCATGGCGTCGTTGAACGGAATCGCCGCAAACACCGTCACCATGTAGACGATGGCCGAGGCATACCAGATCCAACCGCTGGTGCCCGATGACAGGTAAAACACCACGCCTTGCAAGGCCAGGATGCCAAAAAACAGCGGCTTGATCGGCACCGTGTCGATCAGCCGTCCGACGATGACCTGGGCAAACGAGGCCACGGCGTACACCACGGCCAGCAACAGCCCCAGCATGACCGGTTCGTTCACCAGACCGTCCAGGCGCTGGGCCAGCAACTGGGCGTTGCCGTTGGTGGTGAAATTGAACAACAGGCTGCTGCTGATGGCGGTGGCAATCATCACCACCAGGGTGCGCAGCGCCAGCCAGCGCGGCAGATGCACACCCGAGGCCTTCTTGCGCGCGGGTGGGGTCGATTCGGTGGGCGCGTAGCGAGCAAACAACCAGCCGCACGCGATGGACACCACACCCGGCACCACAAAGGCCAGACGCCAGCCTCCCCATTGCACCAGGATGCCTGTGAGCAAGGCTGCCACGGCGATGCCCATGTTGCCCGCCAGGCCGTTGATGCCAATGGTCATGCCCGGGGTGCGAGAGCCTTGCACCAGCAGCGGAATGCCCACCGGGTGGTAAATGGACGACACCGCGCCCAGCAGGGTTAGCGCGATTGCCATTTGCCAGGGGCCCTGGGTCAACGCGACCAGCAAGGCGGCCACGCCCATGCCGTGAAAAAACACCAACATCATGCGCCGGCGCCCCCACAAGTCGCCGAGTCGACCGGACGGGATAGAGCCAAGACCGAACATCAGGAAGGCACCCACGGTGAAAGGCATCATGTCCTCCCAGCGTTCGATCTGGAAGTCCTGGGCGATGGCACCGACCGCGGTGGCAAAAATCAGCAGGAACAGGTGGTCCAGGGCGTGGCCGACGTTGAGAAGAAGCGAGACGATTCTGGGCATGGGCCAATCATAGGACAGGCCTGCCATCTCCGCTGAACGGGCACCTCAGGTGTCCTTGGACACCTTGATGGTCGGGAACTTGGAGGAGAAGTCCTTGGACCGAGCGGCCACGCGAATCGCCACCTGCCGGGCCAGCGACTGGTAGGTGGCGGCAATCGGGCTGTTGGGGTCGGCGACCACGGTGGGGCGGCCGCCGTCGGCATGCACGCGGATGTTCAGGTCCAGCGGCAAGCCGCCCAGGTAGTCCACGCCCAGCTCCTCGGCCATGCGTCGACCGCCGTCTTGGCCGAAGATGTGCTCGGCGTGACCGCACTGGGTGCACACATGCACCGCCATGTTTTCCACCAGGCCGAGGATGGGCACGCCCACTTTCTCGAACATGCGAATACCCTTGCGCGCGTCGAGCAAGGCGATGTCCTGCGGCGTGGTGACAATCACCGAACCGGTGAGCGGCACGCGCTGGCTCAGCGTGAGTTGGATGTCACCGGTGCCCGGCGGCATGTCGACAATGAGGTAGTCCAGATCTTTCCAGTTGGTTTGCCGCAGCAGTTGCTCCAAGGCCTGCGTGGCCATGGGGCCGCGCCAGATCATGGCGTCGTCGGCATTGACCAGAAAGCCGATGGACATCACCTGAACGCCGTAGTTTTCCAGCGGCTCCATGCTCTGTCCGTCCTCCGTTTCGGGGCGTCCTTCAATGCCCATCATCATGGGCTGGCTGGGGCCGTAAATGTCGGCATCCAGGAGTCCCACGCGGGCACCCTCGGCGGCCAGGGCCAGCGCGAGGTTGGGCTGCGCCTGCAGCGCCT
>RFTK01000141.1 GCA_009923505.1 Betaproteobacteria bacterium | reverse complement strand
GTGCTGCCGTTCGACTTGCATGTGTAAAGCATTCCGCCAGCGTTCAATCTGAGCCAGGATCAAACTCTACAGTTCGATCTTGAATAATTTTGCCCTCTTTCGAGGGCCACTCATAAAACGGAATTGAAGTGAACTTCACTTCTATCTCATGAGCGTTTTAAGTCTTGCGACTTGGTTACTAGAACCATGGCAATCGCCTTAAAACGCCCACGCTTATCGGCTGTATATTTTTAATGAACCCATTGCGCGGTCGATGCCGCATTTGTTTCCGCTGTTTTAAGCAGAGCCTTGGATTATGACATGGTTTTTGAAGTCCTGTCAAATCTAAGGGTTTTTACCGAGTTGGACCGCTTGGCTTCTACGCGTTGTAGATGCTTTGCTGTGTTAATTCAGCGAAGCCTTAGATTCTATACCGAATTTTTCGATGCCGGCAACAAATTCGAAAATTATTTTTGAAATGCTGTCGATGGCAACCGTTAAGGCCCTCGTGTTGGCCAACAACTAAAAAGTTGTTTTGTTCAACCGAGCCAAAGACTATAGCACGGTTTTTTGGCAAGGTCAGAAATTTTTTGTTCCTGACTTCACAGTCCAGATAATGCATCCACTATGTCGTGGATATCAATGCAAGACGCGCAACTGGCCTTTGGCCACGTCGCATTACTGGATCGCGCCCAGATTTCGCTCGAGCGTCTTGAGCGCGTGGGGCTGATCGGGCGCAATGGCACGGGCAAGTCATCGCTGCTCAAAATACTGGCGGGGCTTGAACGCCTGGATGATGGCTCGCTTCAGTGTCAACAGGGCTTGCGTATCGCATACGTGTCCCAGGAGCCGGTGTTAACGCCTGAACACACCATCTTTGAATCAGTCAGTGAGGGCCTGGCCCATGTCAGAGCGCTGATAGACAAGTTTGAGCAAGGCGAGCCCGCATTGTCAGCCTTGCAAGACGAAATTGAAGCCCTCAATGGCTGGTCTTGGCAACAGCGTGTCGAAGAAACACTGGCCAGACTCAAACTGGACGGCACTCGACGGGTCAACACACTCTCAGGCGGCATGGCCAAGCGCGTCGCGTTGGCTCAAGCCTTGGTCAGTGCGCCCGATGTGCTGCTGCTGGATGAGCCCACCAACCACCTGGACCTCGACAGCATTCTGTGGCTTGAAAAATTGCTGTTGAACTTCAACGGCAGCATCATCACCATCACCCATGACCGTACATTTTTAGATCGCGTGGCCACGCGGATCGTCGAACTCGATCGCGGGCAGCTTCGCAACTACCCTGGCAATTACTCCCAATACCAGCACCTCAAGATTGAGCAACTGCAGCAAGAGGCTGTCATTCAGGCCAAGGCCGACAAGCTGCTGGCGGCAGAGGAGGTGTGGATTCGCAAGGGGGTGGAGGCGCGCCGCACGCGCAGCCAGAGTCGTATTGCACGTCTGGAGCAACTGCGACAGACGCGTGCGGCTCGCCGTGAAGTCGTCGGCCAGGTCCGCTTTGATCTGGACCGCGGCAACCCCAGCGGCAAGCTGGTCGCCGAACTTCAAGAGGTCAGTCTCAGCTTTGATCACACCTTGCCCAGTGGGGAGCGCGTCAAGCGCGTGGTGGCCGAGCAGGTCAATGCCACAGTGTTGCGTGGCGACAAGGTAGGCCTGATTGGCCCGAATGGCGCGGGCAAAACCACGTTGCTCAAACTGATCCTGGGAGAAATGCAGCCCGACAGCGGCACGGTGCGCCGCGGCACTCAGATGAGCATCGCCTACTTCGATCAGATGCGGGCTCAACTCGATCTTGATGCCACGCTAGAGGATTTCATCAGCCCGGGTAGCGAGTGGATCGAGATCGGTCAGCAAAGAAAGCATGTCAAAAGTTATCTGGGTGACTTTTTGTTCTCGCCAGCCCGCGCAACCTCGCCGGTTCGATCCCTCTCAGGGGGCGAGCGCAACCGTTTGCTGCTGGCTAGGCTGTTCGCCCGACCGGCCAACGTGCTCGTGCTCGATGAGCCCACCAACGACCTGGACATCGAGACCCTGGAATTGTTGGAAGATCTGATCAAGTCCTACAGCGGCACCGTGTTCATCGTGAGTCATGACCGCTCATTTCTGGACAACGTGGTGACCAGCACGCTGGTCTCGGAGGGAGATGGACGCTGGCGCGAATACGAAGGCAGCGTCGAGGACTGGCTCACACAATCCGCACGATCGGCCGCCTTGCACAATAACAATGCAGCGACCTCCGACACCACCCTACAGCCTTCCATCACGCCGCAGACGCCACGACCCAAGTCGCGCGCCAAACTCAGCTACAAAGAGCAGCGCGAGTTGGATGGGCTACCGGACCATATCGCAGCCCTGGAGTCCGAACAGCAAGCCGTGCGCAATGAATTGGCTGATGGCAGCCTCTACCAACAGGACCCGCAACGTGCCACTCAGCTGCATGCACGAGACGTTGAAATTGAGGACTTGCTGATGCAATCGCTTGAACGCTGGGAACTTCTCTCGACGCGCAACTGAGCCTGGGTGCGTCCACCTGGCAGCCCCAAGCGTCGCACACGCAGCACCTCCACTCTGTGCGTCTACACCGGCCATGACACAATGACCCGCCATGGGAACTCTGTACTTAGTGCGCCATGGTCAGGCCTCGTTTGGCGCTGACAACTACGATCAGTTGAGCGAGCTCGGCTGGCGTCAAAGTCGTCGTCTGGGCGAACACTTTCGTCAACAAGGCAGGCGCTTTGACACCATCGTCACGGGCACGCTGCAACGCCACGCCCAAACCCTCGCCGGTATCCAAGAGGGTCTGGGTAGCACTCAGGATCGCATGCAACTTCCCGGGCTGAACGAGTACGACAGTGAAGCACTGATCCGTGCGATTCATCCCGAACCCTTGGCCAAACCCAATACCCCCGAGTTGTACCGTCATCACTTCAGATTGCTGCGCGAAGCCTTGCAGCAATGGATGGAGGGCAAGACCTCGCCGGTGGGCATGCCCAGCTATGAAGGGTTCCGTCAGGGTGTCGTGGATGCCCTCAACCAGGTGTTGTCACATCACCAGGGCGAGGTGCTGTTGGTCTCCAGCGGAGGGCCGATCTCAACGGCCGTGGGCCATGTGCTGGGCACCCGCGCTGAGACCACCATCGAATTGAATTTTCATATTCGCAACAGCGCTGTCAGCGAGTTCAAGATGACCCCCAAGGGGCATCGACTCATCAGCTACAACACCCTGAGTCACTTGGACGCACCCGAGTACCGCGACTGGGTGACCTTCGCCTGAAGGCCTGCCGACCGAGTGGGCAAGGCCCCTCAGCGCGCAGGGTGGGGATGTAGCGTGCTCAAGGGCAACGAGGCAACCTCGTTGAGCAAGCGAGCCAGTTGTTCACCCGACGCTTTCAGGAGCGCCTGCCCCTTTTCCGCCGTGGCAGCTGTGGCATTTCCCGCCGCGCCTTGCGGGTTGTAATCTTGCATGTGCCAGCCCAGCTTGGCGCTACGACCATCGCCGAGCACTGCGTAATGCACCGCGCGGTCTTGTGCCGTTGAGCGAAAGTCCTGCGCCAACTCCTTGCGCACCGCAGCAGGCTGTAAAGCCAGCATCAGTGACGTTTCCAGATCGCCACCATGCACGCCAAAGCGCCACTCGGCCGCGGTGAATTGAGAAGTCACGGCATCCCCCAGCGGCAACTGTGACCAACTGGTGTGGTAAACGATCAAATCACAGCGCCCGCGTAACTCGCGCGCCACGATATCCATGGCCCCGACATGACCCCCATGGGCATTGAACAGCACCAGCTTTCGAACGCCGGCTCGGGCCACGCACTCGCCCAACTCGATCCACAAACGGATCAACGTTTCTGGACTCAGGCTGAGCGTGCCAGCAAAGGCCGTGTGCTCGGTGCTCAGCCCCACCGATTGCGTGGGCAACACCAGCACCTGAGCGTTGGCCGTCAGATGGCCCAGCGCCTCGCGCACCACACCATCCACCAGCACCGTGTCCACCGAAAGCGGTAAATGCGGACCGTGCTGTTCGGTGGCGCCCAGGGGCAAGACCGCCACGGCACGCGCCGGGTCGAGTTGTGCAAAGTCGGCCGAGGTCAGGTCGGCCCAGAATCGTGGGAAAGCTTTCATGGCTCTCCATCTTAAGCCTTCGGTAACATGTTGCCTCATGAACCATCGGATGGCTTCCTGGACAGCACGCGCCCTCTCACTCGTGGCGGGCGTGTTGCTGTCGGGTGCATCGTGTGCGCAGTCGGTGGTCAACACCCCTCAAGTGCGTGCCGAATTGTTGGTGCATGCGCCACAAGGGGTGGCCGCTGGCTCACCTGTCTGGTTGGGTTTGTCCCTGCAACACCAGCCCGGATGGCACACCTACTGGAAAAATGCCGGTGATTCTGGCCTGCCCACGCAATTGGACTGGGAGTTGCCCGCAGGGGTCACCCCGGGTCCGGTAGCCTGGCCACTGCCCACCAAGTTGAGTGTGGCCGACCTCACCAATTACGGCTTTGAAGGCAAAACGCTGTTGGGGGTACCGCTCACCCTTGCGCCCACATTCAATTCACCCACCGGCACGCTAGAGATCAAGCTCAAGGCCAGTTGGTTGGTCTGCCGCCAGGAATGCATTCCGCAAGAGGGACTCTTTCGCCAGTCGGTGCCGCTGCGCAGCAGCCAGTCCGCCCATGCCGCCGCCTTCGACGCCCTCCTTCAGTCACAACCCCAGCCCCTTCGCAACGCGGCACTGAAGGCCGAAATCGGCACGAACACGTTGCGCCTGCGCATCAGCGGCTGGCCTGAAACCTGGCAGGGCAAAGCCATCGAACTCTTCCCCGAGTTGAATGAGGTTGTGGAATCGGCGGCCGAACGACACGCCCGCTCCCGCCAGTCGCGGCAGGGCGGGGTGTGGACCGCCGAGTTGCCTCTGAGCGCCATGCGCAGTACCGAGCCTCGCAAATTCCCGCTCCTGTTGGTGGCGAACGTGGGGGGCACCCGCCAAGGCTTGCAAGCCGAGTTGCCTGTCAGTGGGCAGTGGCCCGCTCAAGCTCCCCTTGCCACGCCCGCACCCTTGGCTGCGTCACCCCTAGCGCAGTTCCCAACGGATGGCTCAAGCACGGCCAACTCACCCCGCTCTTTACCAAGCCCTCAGTCCCTGGATGACCGCGGGACAGACCTGAGCTGGTGGGGCGCGCTGCTGGGCGCCTTTCTGGGCGGATTGATCTTGAATCTGATGCCCTGCGTGCTACCCGTGCTGGCCATCAAAGCGTTGCACCTGGCACGTCCCGACACCCCGGCCCATGTCCGTCGTCAGGAAGGTTGGGGCTATGCAGCGGGCGTGATGCTGTCCATGCTGGCCCTGGGCGGTACGGTGATGGCCCTCAAAGCCGGCGGTCAGCAACTGGGTTGGGGCTTTCAGTTGCAGTCCCCACTGATGGTCTCTGGCCTGGCCCTGCTGTTCACGCTCATCGCCCTCAACCTGTGGGGATTGTTTTCGTTGGATCGTTTGATGCCCTCGAGCCTGGGCCATCTGGGTTCGCGTCACCGCGGGTGGGATGCTTTTTTGGCCGGTGTACTGGCAGTGGCCATAGCCACGCCCTGCACCGCCCCGTTCATGGGGGCGTCGATCGGTCTCGCCCTGGGATTGCCCCACTGGCAGGGGCTCAGCATTTTTGCCGCACTGGGCGCTGGTTTGGCGCTGCCCCTGCTGCTGATCATTCACCTGCCAGGGTTGGCCCACCGACTGCCACGCCCTGGCCCCTGGATGATCACCATGCGGCAGGCGCTGGGCTTTCCCATGCTGGGCACAGTGGTCTGGCTGTTGTGGGTGCTGGGGCTTCAAGTCGGCGTGGAAACATCCTCAGCCTTGCTGGGCCTGTTGTTGTTGCTGGCCACAGCCCTGTGGGCGCTGCAACGGCCCAGCCGCCTGGCTCACACCACTGCGGTGGTGTTGATGCTGGTGTGGGGGGTGCTCACTGGCTGGACCAGTGTGCGGCTGCTGGAACCCGCCCCAGCGGCCATCACGTCCACCCCTAGCAGCGGATGGCAGGCCTGGACGGCTGCACGCGTGCGCGAATCTGTTCAGGCGGGCCAACCTGTTTTTGTGGACTACACCGCCGCCTGGTGCATCACTTGCCAGGTCAACAAGCGCACCACCCTGCAGCAAGCGTCTGTGCAGGAGGCTTTCGCCCATCATCGGGTGCTGCTGTTGCAAGCCGACTGGACCCGTCAGGATCCCGCCATTTCGGCTTCGCTGGCCGAATTGGGGCGCAGTGGCGTGCCGGTGTATGTGTTGCATCGGCCGGGCCAGACCCCGTTGGTGTTGCCCGAGTTGCTCAGCCCTGGCACGGTCCTGGAGGCCTTGAGCACGCTCAAGCCCTGAAACCGACAGAGCACACAAGCCCGGCATCGCAGCTTCACAACACGCCTTCATATGAGTACCCGAGACCTGCTCCAACACAGTCAGACCATTGCGGTGGTGGGCCTGAGTCCGGACGAAAGCCGCGATAGCCATCGCATCTCGCGCTACATGCAAGCACAGGGCTATCGCATCATCCCCATCAACCCACGTGCAAGCCAGATCCTGGGCGAAGTCGCCTACCCGGATTTGCAGGCCGCAGCAGCTCAGCATCGCATCGATCTGGTCAATGGCTTTCGCCGCTCTGAAGACATCCCTCCCATTGCTCGCGAGGCGGTTGCCATCGGCGCTCGCGGCTTGTGGTTGCAATTGGGCATTGAGCACAACGAGGCGGCCGAGTGGGCCCGCGCCCACGGACTGGACGTGGTGCAAAACTGCTGCATCAAAGTGGAGCATGCACGGCTCAAAGCGCAAGGGTTACTGACCATTTCGGCGGGATCCTGACCTGCCACAATAGTTGGATGACTGCCTTTCCAGCCCTGCTCAACGACACGTTTCTCAAAGCCTGCTGGCGCCAAGCCACCGACCACACCCCGCTGTGGTTGATGCGCCAGGCCGGCCGTTACC
>RFTK01000015.1 GCA_009923505.1 Betaproteobacteria bacterium | reverse complement strand
CGGTACTCGCCGTGCCCGTGCTCGCGCAAGGCCGCCCCTTTGGCGCAATGGGCGCCCAGGTTGATGGGTGAATCAAAGACCGGCTCTTGTCGCACCCACACGCCGTTTTGCACCACCGCGTCGACCGCACAACCGACCGAGCAATGGGTGCACACCGTGCGTTTGACTTCGATCTTGCTCTCGGCGCCAGATGGGGCACTGCCCATGGCGTGCGACTTTTTCACCAGACTGAGTTGCGAGGCAGCCAAACCCACACCCACCCCCACGCCTGAGCGACGCAGAAAACCGCGGCGATCCAGTGTGGGCAAGGCCTGAGACAGACCCCGATGCAAGCGCCCCACGAGTGAGGATGACGAGTGCGACGAGCCGGTTGAGGATGATTTGCGGGTCAACAACATGAAGATCTCCTCGCTCAGACCAGGGTGGTCTTGTAATAGCGTTTGACGTGTTCACTCAGGCTGTAGCCGCCCCCGTTTTCAGGGGCAGGCGGCAAGGCCTTGGCGTCCATCCTGTCAGTGGCCAGTTGGGGCAACGCGGTTGCCACCGCAGCGGCCGCCCCCACGGTGGCAGCACCAGAAAAGAACCGGCGACGCGATGTCGGGACTTGAACGTTGGGAACGCTTGGGGGCATGGCACTCTCCTAGGCCTGATGGCCTATGCATTAGGTTGCATACTCAGGCCAATATATACGAAAAGATGTCCACCGCCATGCGGTGAAACACGCAGAAAAGGGGGATTCAAAAATCAGGGTAAACCCGTCCCTCAGGCCATCAAATCAAAACCTTGCGACTCGACACTGATGAATGCGCGCAACAACGAAGACAACACCGCATAGAAACGCGCCTGGGGGTGGGCTGCAAGGGCGTCGCACAAGGCCGGCACCCAGGTCTGCACATGGGCCGCAAAAAACCGGGATTGCTGGGTCAGGTTGGAGACGCTCGCGTCCTCACCGGCCACCAGAAACCGCATGACCTCCAGCACGAAGGCCAGGTGATCTTCCGTGTCAGACATGGTGGCGTCATCACGCCCCAATCCGAGTTGTGCCAGATCCTGGCGCAATTGCGCCAGGGGCTTTTCATTCAAAAACCCACTGAGGTAGTGTGAGGCATACAGGAACACCTCGGGCTTGCCGACGCCACCAAAGAGGGTGTGGTATTCGCGCTCGATACTGGCGTCATCCATGTCGCGGGCCATGCCCACCAACTGCTGCCAGGGTTCCTCCAGATAGCCCCCCGCCTCAGGTGCCTGCGTGGGCGCCAGGCGCAACTGGGCCAGCAATTCGGGCCGCAAGGGCAGGTAAAACAATTCTGCGATCAGGCCGTACAGCTCGGCGCGAGCCGTTTCTTCATCCAGCGCAGAGGTCAGGGGCAGATCGTCGCTCATAGGAGTTTGTGTTCGTCATCGGACGAATAAATATCAATGACGCGGCAATCGCCGCACATTTTCAGACGCTCACGCGCCGGACCCTGGAACATCGCATGACCGGACAGTCGCGACAACATGGCCTCCACCGCCTTGAGAGTCCCAAAGGGTTTGCCACAGCGCACGCAACCATAGGGCTGCGTTTCATTGAGCACACGCACCTGCTGACGCTCTCGCGTCAACAGCAGGCGAGGCACCAACTCCAGGGCGTTTTCCGGACAGGTCTTGACGCACAGACCACATTGCACGCAGTTTTTTTCCACGAAGCGCAGTTGCGGTGCCTCTGGGTTGTCCTGTAACGCCCCCGCCGGGCAGGCCGATACGCAACTCATGCACAGGGTGCAAGCCCCGGCGTTCACGTTCACGCTTCCCCACAGGGCACCGTCGCTGGGCAAGGGCAACTCGCGCGGCGCATCACTGCGACGAAGCGCCGGTGCATGGTCCAGCAGGTGTGCCAGCGCCAGTTCCAGCGTGCTGCGCTTGCCCGCTGTCACCTCGAACGTGGCCACGGGTATCACCGCCTTGAGGCGATTCGCACCCATCGTCAGGCGCTGCAATTCAGCATCGAGTTCGGTGACTTGCGAGGCTCGCACCCACTGCACCAGCGCATGGCCCGGCGCCACGTAGCCCAGGCCTTCCAGCAAGGCCTGCAACTGGTTCATCTGCGCTTGCAGCCCGTCTATGTACTGCGGGGCCTCTTCGCCCGTCGCCAGGACCAGCACCTGCGCCGCCCCGTGACCCAGCGCGCTGAGCCAGACATCCAAGCCCAGGCTCGCGGTATGCCACACCGGCACCGGGATCACATGCGCGGGGATGCCCTGGGCGACGCGCAACTGAGCCGCACGTCCGAGTTCCTCGATGCGTTGCTGCCCCACATCCTGGCTGTGCAACAGCACCACCGGATCGACGCCGCCTGCCTGGCGGTAGGTGCTCAGCAGGGTGTGGAGCTTGCGCCCCTGTTCATGGGCCTTGGGGTAGGCGTAGGTCAAGGCACCCGTGGGGCACACCGTGGTGCAGGCCCCGCACCCCACGCACAAATGGGGATTGACCTCAATTTGCTGGCGGGTCTTGTCTGACCGAATCGCCTCCGCCGAGCAAATATCCACACACGCCTGACAACCCACTTGCTCGTTGCGGCTGTGCGCGCACAACTTGTGCTGATACACAAAAAACTTGGGTTTTTCAAACTCACCCACGCCATCACGCAGACGCAACAAGTTCTCTGGTGTCGCGCCGCGAAAGTAGCCTTGCGGTGTGGCATGGCGCATGAAGGCGCTGTGCTCACGCAAATCCAGCACCAGATCAAAGCCGGCCGTTTCCTCTTGCGGTGCACGGTCGAACTGAATAGCGCCCACGGCGCCACAGGCTTTGACGCACAGACGTTGCGCGTCGCAGCGGCTCATGTCAATTTGGTAGTCCAGTCCGATCGCCTGTTCAGGACAGGCCTCTACGCACGCATTGCATCGGGTGCACAGGTCCAGGTCGATGGGGTTGTTCGGCGACCAGGTCAGCTCGAAGTGTCCCAGCCAGCCATCCAGTTTGACCACACGTCCGGCGAGAACCGGAAAACGCCTGGCCTGGGCGCCGCCCGCGTGACCCGGTCCCTGCGAAAAAAGTGTGACATCCAGACTGTCAGCCAGCAGCGCAGCGACGGCTTCCGCCTGGTCCAGAGGGCCGATGATCAGCAAGCGTCCGGCACTGGTGTAGGTGACCGTGGGCACGGGGTCCGGGTCGGGCAGATGGGCCGCCGCCAGGAGCGCCGCCATCTTGGGTGCAGCCAGATGTCCCTCACGACTCCAGCCGCCGGTTTCGCGCAGATTCACAAACTTGATGACCGAAGCCTTGGCCTGGGACTGCACGGCCAGTTCACCAAACAGGCGTTGCTCCTGGGTGCAGGCCACCAGCACCTCACCCCCGCCCTGCACTGCCTTCAAGTAGTCACCGACCTCGCGGCGACACAAGGACGTGTGGCTGGAAATCGGGTCAGCCAGGTTCCGGGCCAGTGTCTTGGAGTCGAGCGGCAGGGTCTGGTTGCAATCGCAAATCAGCGTGGTCATGGTCAAGGGCTTCGGAGGGGGGGCGATGGGATTCGAACTGTGCCACGGATTCTGGTGATCCTTGCGGCGCTGCCGGCTGGGGTGTCTCGTCTGGCTGGGGGTCTTCGGTGTCATCCACCAGGTTCATGAACTTGGCACTGGCCATCTGGCGCAGGGTGGACAGTGGCAACGGATCGGGCTGGCTGTAATCGTCAATATAGACGTCCAAGCCATCCATCACATTGAAATGCGGGTTGGCAAAGAGTTTTTTCATGGCCGCGTTTTTCACATCGGCGGGGACCTCGTGCCGAACAAAGGCACTGTAATCGGACGAAGTGGTCAACTGCCCCACGTCATCGAGTGTGGGGGGAGGAAGCTCAGGCGGAGTCGATCGAACACCGTCGGCCCGGTCGGCAGTGGCACCAGGCTGCTCGGCAGGCAGTGCTTCGCGCGCAGGTTCGGGCGGCGGGGTCTTGCCCTGCCGCACCTCGGTTTTCCGACTGGACCATCGACGCAAGAAGCCCTCAGGCCTGGTGTCACTCACCCCCTGTCCCTCCCCGTCCTGTGAATTTTCCGGTACTCACCAGGGCCGGGTTACCAAAGCGGTCGTGCAAGGGCTGGAAGCTGTCGGGCCGCCTGCGGCGCTTGGGCTCGACCTCCCAGTGCTCTTGCGCGAATGCGCTGACCCAGGCCACCACCTCGGTCGGCGCCGGTACTTGATCGACCTGCTCTTGTGCGTCCAACCATCGGCCTGCATCGTGGTAACTCAGGCTCACCATGACGGGCACCGCCATGACCTCGTCACTGAGAGCGGGTTCCTCCTCCATGCGCCACAGCACAAACCAGCAGGGGGCCGGGGACGTGCTGTTGAGGTAGTACCCTTGCACATCGTCCCGGTGCAGGGAGACGGTGAACCCAGGGTGTATCCAGACTTGCTCATCGTCGGATTGGCGCAGGCATCGGGGCTGTGTCCCCAAATGCGCCTCGTGCGGGACCTGGTCATGCCCCACCACATCGTGCAGCACCCAGCGCCAGGTTTGCCATTGGCTCATGGCACCTGGCACACGCTCTCGTCGCATGATGACCGCAACCTGAACCTGAGGAGTGGAATGCACGGGGGATGCTGTATCAATAAAGGATGAACCACTGTACCAACAAACAAAAAGGTTCTGCGTGGGGTGAACAGATACCCACTTCCCCCGGGGTATCGCAGGGGCGACTCAAACCACATCTTCTCAGGGTTTACTCGGGTGCTCCGGGCGGCTCAGACCCGGATCATGCGTGTGTCCCCATTTTGCCGCCCCAAGTCATGACTGTCACCTTCAAACCCCTGGGTTCTACCTTTGCCGCGGAGGTCAGCCCCCTGGATCTGCGTCAAGTTCGAGACCGCGACACCTTGATGCAGTTGCGTGCTGGCATGGACCAGTACGCGGTGCTGGTGTTTCGCAACCAGCCGTTCACCAACGACGAGCAACTGGACTTTGCGCAGCGCTTTGACGGCCAATTGCACGCCAAGACCTCGGTGGCCGTGCTGGCCAAGAACCGGTTCGGCAATGAAGCCCTGACCGACATCTCGAACGTGAATGCCCAAGGCGACATCATGGCGGCCAATGATCGGCTGCGCGCCAGCACGATCAGCAACCGGTTGTGGCATACCGATGCCTCATTTGAAAATCCGGCGGGACGTTACTCCATGCTCTCTGCTCGGGTGCTGCCACCCGTGCGCGCCGACACCGAATTTGCAGACATGCGAGCCGCCTACGATGCCCTGGACGCCGACACCCAGCAGTCCCTGGAGGGCTTGCATGTGTACCACTCCATCGTCTACTCGCGCCATGTCCTTGGCTTTGAGTTCGGCGAGGAAGAGCGCGCCCGGCTCAAGGGCGCAGTGCACCCCCTGGTGCGCACCCTGCCCGCCACTGGCCGTCGCTCACTGTACCTGGCCTCGCACGCACAACACATCGAGGAAATGCCAGTTCCCGAGGGCCGATTGCTGCTGCGCGACCTCATCGAACACGCAACCCAACCGCACTTCACCTACCGCCATGAGTGGCAACCACACGACCTGGTGATCTGGGACAACCGCACCACCATGCACCGCGCACGCCCATTCGAAGACAAAAAATACCGCCGCGAGTTGTGTCGCACCACCACACTCGATGTGCCGTACGAGATCGCCGGTTGATTCCACCCGTGTTGCGCAGGATTGAGGCCATGACCACCTTATTCACCCGTCGAGCCGCCTGGTTGTTGTTTGCCGCCCTGCTGGTCTACAGCAGCGCATGGGCACAAACATGGCCCAACAAAGGCACGATCAAGATCGTCATCCCGTATCCCCCTGGGGGCGCCTCTGATGTGACGGCACGGGTGCTGGCCAACAAACTCACCGAGTCGCTCAAGCAAAGTGTCGTGGTGGAAAACAAACCCGGTGCCAACGGCATCCTCGCGCTGGAGAGCGTGGCCAAGTCAGCCCCGGACGGCTACACCCTGCTGATGGCCAACCTCGGCCCCAATGCCATCAACCCCGGGCTGTATGCCAAGCTGCCCTACGACCCCATCAAGGATTTCACTCCCATCACGCTCACCTCGGTGGTGCCGCTGGTCGTGCTGGTGACGAACTCGCTGCCGGTGAAAACCATGCCCGAGCTGATCGCCTACGCCAAAGCCCATCCAGGCAAGCTCAGCTATGCCTCGGCGGGCAATGGGGCCGCCAACCACCTGGCGGGTGAAATGATCAAGGCCATGGCCGGCGTGCAGATGACGCATGTGCCCTACAAGGGCGACGCGCCCGGCATGCCCGATGTCATTTCCGGCACCGTCAGCATGATGTTCCCCACCATCATCGCAGGCATGCCCAATATCCGCAGCGGTTCGATGCGCCCGATCGCCGTGACGGGTTTGCGCCGCAGTTCTTCGCTACCGGAATTGCCCACGGTGAACGAAGCAGGCATCCCCGGCTTTGATGCCGTGTCCTGGGGCGGTGTGATGGGGCCGGGTGGCTTGCCCGCCGACATCGTTCAGCGACTCAACACCGAGATCGTGCGGATCCTGAAGCAACCGGACGTGTCAGAAAAACTCTCATCCCTCGGTGCCGACATCGTCGGATCCACCCCCGAGGAGTTCGACCGTTACCTCAAAGCCGAAATTGCCAAGTGGGGCAAGGTGGCTCGAGACAACAACATCCGACTCGACTGACCCGCTGGGTTCAAGCCAGCGCCTCTTCCAGCTGTGCCTGGGGCACGGGGGTGCGGATCAGGTAATCAAATGCGCTCAGCGCTGCCTTGGAGCCCTCGCCGGCTGCAATCACAATCTGCTTGTACGGAACCGTGGTGACGTCTCCGGCCGCGAACACGCCTGGCATGCTGGTGTGGCACTTCGCATCGATCACGATCTCGCCAAACTTGCTCAGCTCGAGTGAGCCCTTGAGGAATTCGGTGTTGGGCACCAGGCCAATCTGCACGAACACACCCTCGAGCGCCACCAACTGCTCTTGCCCCGTCACACGGTCTTTGTAGCGAAGGCCATTGACCTTGCTGCCGTCGCCAGTGATTTCGGTGGTTTGTGCATTGACATGGATGGTGACGTTGGGCAGGCTCTTCAACTTGTCAACCAGCACGGCATCGGCCTTGAGCTGATCCAGGAACTCAATCAGGGTGACGTGTGCCACCACACCGGCCAGGTCAATCGCGGCTTCAACGCCCGAGTTACCCCCGCCAATCACCGCCACATGCTTGCCTTTGAACAACGGGCCATCGCAATGCGGGCAGTACGCCACACCCTTGTTTTTATATTCCTGCTCGCCCGGCACATTCACATGGCGCCAGCGTGCGCCGGTGCTGAGGACAACGCTGCGCGACTTGAGAATGGCACCGTTCGCCAACTGAACCTGCACCAGGCCTCCCACCTCGGCGGCCGGGATGATCTTCGCCGCGCGCTGCAGGTTCATCACATCCACACCGTAGTGGCGCACCTGCGCTTCCAAATCAGCAGCCATCTTCGGGCCATTGGTTTCCAGCACGGAGATGTAGTTCTCGATCGACATGGTGTCGTTGAGTTGCCCGCCCATGCGCTCAGCCGCCACGCCGACTCGAATACCTTTGCGAGCGGCATACACCGCCGCTGCGGCGCCAGCAGGTCCGCCGCCCACAACCAGCATGTCAAAGGCTTCCTTGGCGTTGAGCTTGACCGCATCGCGCGCCGCAGCGCCCGTGTCAAGCTTGGCCACGATTTCTTCCACCGACATGCGGCCCGAGGCAAACACCTCGCCATTCAGGAACACCATGGGGACCGCCATGATCTGACGCTGTTCGACCTCTTGCTGGAACGCGCCACCTTCGATCACCACGGTTTTGATCTTCGGGTTGTGGATGGCCATGAGCGAGAGTGCCTGCACCACATCTGGGCAGTTGTGGCAGGACAAGGACATGTACACCTCGAAATTGAAGTCACCATCTAGGGCCTGGATGCTGTCGATCACGGAGGGCTCCACTTTGGGCGGATGGCCGCCCGTCCACAGCAGTGCCAGCACCAGCGAGGTGAATTCATGACCGAGCGGCAAGCCAGCAAAGCGAACGCCTTGCGTGTGACCTTCCCGCGCCACCACAAACGAGGGCTTGCGCGCATCGTTGCCGGAGGTGTCCAGCGTGACCTGGTCGGACAGGCTGACGATCGTCTCCAGCAGGTTGCGCATGTCGACGCCCGTTTCGCTCTCATCGAGCGAGGCGATCAAACGAATGGGCTGACGCAGCAAGCCTAGGTATTGCTGCAACTGGGCTTTGAGGGTGTCGTCGAGCATGGTGTTCTCCTGTTTCAGGGTGCAAACGGCCAGAGCCGTTCACTGGGGGTGCCGGCCCTTGTGGTTCAAGGGATGTGGAAATTCGCTGGGGGCAACGCACGCGAGCCCGGGACCTGCGTGCGCTGCGCTCAACGCCCTGCTGGGCAGGGCATGAGAGGCACGACTTAGATCTTGCCAACCAGGTCGATGGAGGGAGCCAGGGTCTTGGCGCCTTCTTTCCACTTGGCGGGGCACACTTGGCCGGGGTGGGCGGCAGTGTACTGAGCGGCCTTGAGTTTGCGCAGGGTCTCGGACACGTCACGGGCGATCTCGTTGGAGTGCACTTCCATGGTCTTGATGACGCCGTCAGGGTTGACCACGAAAGTACCGCGCAGTGCCAGCCCTTCAGAAGCGATGTGCACGCCAAAGGCGTTGGTCAGTTGGTGGGTCGGGTCACCGACCAGGGGGAACTTGGCCTTGCCCACAGCGGGTGAAGTCTCGTGCCATACCTTGTGCGAGAAGTGGGTGTCGGTGGTGACGATGTAGACCTCGGCACCAGCTTTCTGGAACTCGGCGTAGTTGTCAGCTGCGTCTTCGATTTCGGTGGGGCAGTTGAAGGTGAATGCAGCCGGCATGAAAATCAGCACGGACCACTTGCCCTTGAGGCTGGCTTCGGTCACTTCGATGAACTTGCCATTGTGGAAAGCCTGGGTCTTGAAAGGTTGAACCTGGGTGTTGATGAGGGACATGAGATGCTCCGGTTGGTTGATAAAAACTATGAACCCGTCAAGATTCATTGGGTTGAATCTTACCTGCAGCCCCATGGGCTGACCAATGAATTGTCTTCATGACGGCGATAGGGAATACCAATGGGCCCGAAAAAACTCAGAATAAGGCATATGTACTGTGATCACTTGACTGACCCAATACGCCAACGTAGTTGGTCAGGTCGTTGACTTACCGAAAAACCAAGCCAGCCCCCTCTCCGAATGTGATCGGCTTTGCATGGAGCGCAGGAAATCAACCTCATGACCGAGCTGGCAAGTCAGCATGTGGGGTCCAGCAGGTCGTAAACCAGATCCCGGCAAGTCAGCTTGATGGACGACGATCGAGGTTTCTTCGACATGGACAGTTGCCGGGTCGAACTCGGACGCAATCCATTTGGGCCACGGGTGTTAACGATGTGAACGGTACCAACTGTAAACCGTGTCTTCGAGATATCCCTTTTTTGACCGCTCAAGACACGCCTCGATCACTGCATCCGACCAACAATTCAACAGGGGGTCAGTCCCGCGGCTTGGCGGGCCAACTTCAGGTCGCATGTGTCTTCGGTCTGACCATAGACCATCACTCTCTTGCCACCGGTTAGCCCGAATTAGTCAATGCAATGGCGTTGACCCTTGCACAACACGTCTTGACTTGATTGCGCCAAGAAATTCGCATAGGTGTTTTCCCGGGTCGTGGCATGAATCAATAGCATGGATTCGTAATTTATGGAATAAAGACAATATAAAAATCATCGATAGGCGACAAACATGAAACAAATTCAGTTGGGCATCGTAGGTGTGGGTTGGTGTGGTGGCATACGAGCCGAGACAGCAGCCAAGAGTCCCTTGGTGAGTTCTTTGCATTTGGCCGAAACGAATCCAGAGCGCCTACTGCAACTCAAGCAAACGGTGAAGGCCCAGACCTACACCGATGACTATAAAAAGCTCATCGACAACCCGGCAATTGACGCCATTGTGATTTCGGCCACCCCCGAGAGCACCCACTACCCGATGGCGCGCGATGCTCTCAAAGCCGGTAAACATGTGTTCCTGGAAAAACCGATTGCTATCGAATTGGCCGAGGCGGACGAACTGATCGCTTTGTCTCGTCAAAATCATTTGAAGTTCACCATCGGTTATTCGCAACGCTTCAACCCCAAATATGCCTATGTCAAGAAAGCCTTGCACGAAGGTGTCATCGGGCGAGCGGTCAGCGTGTTGGTGAGCCGGCACATCACCCGCAGTTTGGGCAAGAAAATTTCGGGGCGCATCAAGCTCTCGCCTGCCGCCATGGAGTCCACCCATGACCTTGATTTTGTGTTGTGGTGTCTGCACCCAGCCAAGCCGGTCAAGGTTTACTCCCAAGTGAACTACGGGGCCATGCGTGAGAGCACAGGGGCCGACATCCCCGACACCCAGTGGATCACCGTCACCATGGACAATGGCTTAAGCTTTGTTGTTGGCGGGGGTTGGAGCCTGCCCCCCGGCTACCCCAACTTCTCATCCACCTGGATTGAATTCGTGGGCACCGACGGTGCGTTGCTGGTCGATGACTCGCACAAGGACGTGATCCTTAACACCATGGCCAAAGGCATGCAATTGCCCATGTCGACCATGCCCGGCGAGCCGGTGGACCATGTGTTCGCCGGCCCCATGGCCCAAGAGACGATCCACTTCATTGAATCCGTGGCCATGGACCGAGAAGTGTTAGTTACCCCGGAGTCGGCTCGTACTGTCATGGAGGTCTATATGGCTGCCGACCTGTCGGCTGAGACCGGTATGCCAGTCACCTTACCCATGGCCGCTCAACCCCGCTTGCATCGGGTGGGGGAGCGCTGAGATGAGGGACCGGGAAGCGAAAAAAATTGGTCTGGCCATAGTGGGAGCTGGCAGAGTGGGTTTGTTTCGGGGAGAAGTGGCGATGCGCCATCCCCAGGTCGGCTGGATCGGCATCGCCGAGAAAAATCCCGAGCGTGCCAAGTTGGTGAGCGACAAGCTCAAAGCCGACTTCGTCACCGACGATTTCCGCACGTTGCTCAACCGCCCAGAGGTCAACGCGGTGATCGTCAGCACCGATGAGCACCTGCACGTGGATCCGATCATGCATGCGGTCGAACGCGGTCAGTCCTTGATGATTGAAAAGCCCTTGGCCACCGACTTGGCCGATTCAGCCCGGGTGTTGCATGCCATCGAGAAGGCCGGCGTTGACGCTGTGATCGGCTACACCCAGCGGTTTCGCAGGCGTTGGCTGGCGGCTAAAGAAAAAGTGCGATCGGGCTCACTCGGGGAGGTGACTCTGGTGACTTCGCGCGCTTTCATGAATCGCTTAGTAGCAATCGACAACTACAAACGCACCGATCATCCGCACAAAATTTCCCCCATGGTGATCAGCGGCACACACGCCCTGGACATTGTGATGTGGATGATGGAAGCCAAGACTCCGGTGGAGGTGTACGCCCGAGCCGTCGACAAAGCCTTGGGGCCGCAGTGGAAGGGCATAGATGCCACCACCGGCATGATCACTTTCAGCGATGGTTCGATCTACCAATCGACGATTTCCTGGGCCTTGCCAGTGGTTTGGCCCGGTGCAGTCTATAGCTTGGATGTCGGCATCGTTGGCACTGAGGGGGTCTTGACCATCGATGACACGCACCGCGATATTGTGCTCGCCACCAGCCATTCTCAGGGCGAAGGCTATGCACCAGACCAATCAAGGCGAGTCGACTTTCTGGGCAGCTACCCACCAGGCGACATGGCTCTGGGCGAGTTGCGCGGGCCTATGCGCGAAGAAACCGACTCCTGGCTGAATCGAGTGTCTTTGGGTTTGCCGACGCAGGCTGCCACCGCCAAAGAGGCGCACCGAAATCTGATGCTAACCAAGGCATTTGATCTGTCGGCGCGCACGCAGCGCCCGGTCAAACTGCCGCTGGCTCCCGAAGACGACATCTACTAAGCAAGGAGCCCACATGGTTCGGTCCTTGTATCGTCTGGCAATCGCTGGCTTTCTGGCCTGGGGCCTATGGCCTGCATCGATTTTGGCCAACCCAGCCGAGGGTTACCCCAATAAACCGGTACGCATCATCATTCCATTTGCGCCTGGTGGTGCATCGGATTTCGTGGGCCGGATTTTGTCGCAGAAATTGGGGGAGCAACTCAATCAGCAAGTGATCATCGACAACAAGTCCGGAGCTGCTGGCAACATCGGCATGGAGGCCGCCGCCAGGTCTGCGCCCGATGGCTACACGTTGTATCTAGGCAATATCGGTACGCTCGCGATCAACCCCGCGATTTTCCCCAACCTCAGTGTCAAGCCGCTTCAAGATTTCGCCCCGATTACCCTGATCGCCGACGTGCCCAGTGCTTTGGTGGTCAACACTGACTGGGGGCCACGTTCGCTGACCGAAGCACTCACCAAACTCAAGGCCAGTCCCTCCAAGTTCAACTTCGCCACACCCGGCAGCGGGAGCCTGAACCGATTGGAGATGGAAATCCTAATGCGCAGCGCGGGTGTCAACATGGTCCATGTGCCCTACAAAGGAGGGGGTGGGCCAGCAGCCATGGGGCTGGTTGGCGGAGAAACCCAGTTGATGTTTAACACCATGCCCTCTGTCAAAAACTTTGTGACCAGTGGGCGTATGCACGCATTGGCGGTCACCAGTGCACAGCGCGTGCAAGCGCTGCCCGATGTGCCCACCATGGCTGAGCTGGGTTACCCTGAGCTCATCACCGGGTCATGGCAGGGCATGTTGGTGCCGGCCAAAACACCGAAAGACATCATTCAGAGGTTGCACCGCGTCTTGAATGCTGTGCTGGACATGCCTGAAGTGCGTGAACGGCTGGCCGCTGGCGGGGTGTTTCCTGCGCAGAGCAAATCACCTGAAGAATTCGGACAGTTCCTGGCCGCCGAAACCCAGAAATGGGGCAAAGTGGCCCGAGATGCCCGTGCCACAGCGGATTGAAAGGATCCAGACATGAGTCAGAACGCCACCCCTCAAACAGCCCGCACACCGGGCGCACACCGAGCCCAGAGCGGCGAACATTTTTTTGACCTGGGACAGGTCAACCAGATCATGGGGGGGCCGACTTATTCACCCGTCTTTGGCGGGTGTGTTGAGGGTGACCGGATGATCGTCGCCGTCATGCGCGCCCCGGCCGGCAAGCACGCCGATTTGCACAACCACCCCAACGAGCAGTGGATCTATATTTTAGAAGGCCATCTTGAATTCACCATTGACCATCAGACCCGCATTGTGGGCCCAGGTGGATTGATCTACATTCCGGCCGAGGCCTATCACAAAGCGGGAGCAACCCTCGATGGCGACTGTGTGTTTTTCACCTGTAAAGACGCATCGCACGGTCTACACGGCAATAAATTGACCTGATTCAGCCCCCTCACCACCCGACTTTACCCTCGTGATCTGGAGTTTTGTATGGCAACCTCCCTGCACCGTTCCCGTCGCCTCGTCTTAACATCTGCACTGAGCAGTGCCGCGGTCTTGGCGGCCCCGAAGTGGACATGGGCCCAGGCTGCTGATGGATACCCCAATCGCTCCATCAAATTGTTGGTGCCCTATGCACCCGGGGGGGCCACCGACATCATTGCTCGACTGCTGGCTATCAAGCTGGCCGATGCATTGGGCCAGGGGGTGGTGGTTGAAAACAGGCCGGGTGCTTCGGGCAACATTGCCCTGGAAGCTGCGATCAAAGCGCCAGCCGACGGGTACACGCTCTTTGTGGGTAATGTGACGACCAACGCCATCAATGAAACCACCATCGGCACGGTCAAACCGTCGCGCGACCTGATCGGCATCACCCGTTTGGTGGAAATTCCACATGTGCTGGCGGTGTCACCGCAAATGCCTGGCAACTTCGATGAATTCATCGAGCTCGTGCGAGCCAATCCGCGCAAATGGTCGTGCCCTCCACCCGCCTGGCCGAATTACCACAAGTGCCGACACTGACCGAGTTGGGTTACCCGAATGTGGGTACCAATGCCTGGCAAGCGCTGTTTGCGCCAGTTGCCACGCCCAAACCAATACAGGACAAATTGTTTGCGGCCGTCCACAAAGTGATGCATAGCAGCGATGTCCAAGAGAGGCTGCAAAAGGGCATGATGACCCTGGCCTTGTCCAACTCGCCACAAGAATGGACCGATTCGGTCCGACAACAAACTCAGCAATGGGCTGAGGTCGTGCGCGGCAACCAAGTCAAAATCGACTGAGGCGATATCGTCTGATTGCTGCGGGGCTGCCAAGATTGACTAAAAATCTACGGCCGCTTTTCACTTGAGGTGTTGCGGCCTGAGACACTCCACAAGGCTCCTCAGGCTCAGATGCGAAGTGAGCAAGGTGCCTGGGGGTGACCCGGGCAGGACGCGAAGGTTCAGCCCTTGGGGATGATGGGCAGCAACAGGTGCGAGGGATACTCGGGGCCTGAGTGGATCGTGTTGGTGCCGGTGTTGTAGTCGGCGTGGTAATGCATGTAGCCCGCGCTGCCCAAGCCATCGCGGGGTTGGATGTCGACGCGCAGACGATGCCCCTTTGCAAAAACCATCGAGGTCGGCCAGATCTCGACTTGCACTTCAACGATCTCGCCCGGTATCAGGTATTGACGGCGTTGGTGTCGATGGTAGGGCCGGTAGGGAAGGGTTTTTTGCGGATCGAGTTCTCGGTGCGAGGCGCGCAACCAACCTTTGGCAACCGGCACGGGCGAGCCTTGCTGACCTGTTTCCAGGATCTCTTCTCCCTTCTCATCGTAATGGCGCAGGGTGATAAAGATGTCCATGTCCTCACTGCTGCTCGAAACAAAGAGCAACGCAGTCAAAGGTCCGGTGATTTCAGTGTCTTCGCTCATGGGCGCTGTCCAGACGCTGATGCCCATGTCAGGTTTGATGCCCCCGCCCATCACCTGGGACGAGGCGGCAGATGAGGATCCCATCGATCCTTTGGTGAGCACGGGATAGGTGCAAGAGGCGTTACCGCCCGGAATTTGGGGTGCGAGTTCGCCTTGGCGCGGCCCCTCAGCCGAGCTGGGGGTGCTTTTCAAGTCCAGGTAATACCGAGTCCATTGGGTGCGCTGAAGTGGCCATTCCTGCTCATGGCGCCAAACCACCTTGTCTTTGCCATGGCGAATGGCCAGCTTGACTGGGGGCTCTTTCATGATGCCGTTGTCGATGTCTTTGAGCCAGTGGTCGAAGAAACGCAGTTGATCTGCCCGGCCCTCTTCTGTATAGAAAGCATGCACATGCGAGCCGGAGTGGATGCGCAGTTTGCGGTTTGGATTTTGAGACACCATGTAGGCCTCAGTGTTGCCGCGCAGGTGCAAACCAAAGCCAGTCCAATTGCCGACAGAATAAAAGGGTACGTCGATGCGACTCCAGTCGGCGGTCGAACCAGTCAACGCGCCATTGTCCAAATTATTCTGTAACCAACGGTCCAACACGTTGATCATCCAGGGGTTAGGTTGTTGCCTTGAGGCGCGACCCAGATGGTGGTGCAGCAAGTGCGCCGTGAACCAGTTGGTCATAAAAATGTTCAAGATGCCACCGTGGTAGAGGGCGTCTCGGTAAATGTCGGCAAAACCTTCCCAGGGGATGATGGCCTTGAGTGAGGGCGGTCGAAGGTTGGCAACGAACCATTGATTGATGGCGTAGTAGGAAATGCCGCTGGTCCCGACTTTGCCATTGCACCAAGGCTGCTGTGCCGACCATTCGATGGCATCATAAAAATCGATGGCTTCAGCCAACGACCAAGGATCGTATTGTCCCGGCGAGTGGCCACTGCCTCGGCCGTCTACCCGAATCGCTATATAGCCTTTGGGCACCCACCACAGGGGATTGACGGTTTCCCAGTTCATGTAATCGTTGCCGGGTTCTTCCAGATCGGGCGGCGTAACCCACACTTTTTCTTTTTGATAGGGCCCCAAGTTCATGATGACTGGGTAACGACCAGCCTTGGACGGTCGAAAGACATCGGCTTTGAGTAAGCTGCCGTCGCGCATGGGGATGTCGACATCGCGTTCCAGGATGATGTCTTCGTTGACTTGGATCTGATGGGTGGGGAAATGCATGGTTTATACAATCAAGTGGCCTGAGAGCAGCAAGAGCACTTCATTATTGGTGGCCTGATCAACAATGAAACAGGGTTATCCCCAGGCCTATGGCTTGGCGAGCCTGTTGAGACACTGCATGGGCCTCAGGCCATCGCATGAGGCACCATGGCCTGTTGCACCGATTGCCGCACGATGCGACTCAGATGACGTATCGCCGCGAGGTCAGCGTTGTCGGTGCGTGAGGCCAGCACCAGCATGCGCTCAGGGATGGGTGATCGCAATGGAATGGCCGTCAACCGGCCTGCTTGCAGGTCTTCCCAAAACGCGCTTTGCGGCACCACGGTCATGACCGCCCCGGTGCTCAGCAGACTGCGGATGGTTTCGATGGACTCGACCTCAGCCAGCAAATTGAAACGACGGCGGGGGCCTTTTTGCGCACCAGTCACCAAAGTCAACATGCCGGGTGTGATGACCAGCGGCAAGGCGCTGAGATCGCTGACGGTCAGCGACTTGGGGCGTGGCATCACCTCAGGTCTCCCAACCAGGCACAAGGGCTCGGAGAGCAAGGGTTGCATGCTGAGTTGGTGCGAGCCCACGGGGTTGGTCAGGATGGCGATGTCCAAGGCGCCGGTCAGCAATTGCTCGTGCAAACGGGCGCTGCGTGCCTCGACCACGCGAAGTGAAACCTCGGGCAGCTCCAGCATGGATTGCCCAAGCACCGCCGGCATGAGCACCCGAGCCAAGGTGGTGGTCGAGCCCATGGCGATCAGCCCTCGGGGTTGCTTGCCCAGGGCGGTGAGTTCATGGCGGGCGCGTTCGACCTCGTCGACGATGCGACGGCTGTATTCCAGAAATTCTCGTCCGGCAGTGGTGAGTTGGACACCGCGAGGCAAGCGACTGAACATACGCACGCCGAACTCATCTTCCAACTGCTTGATGTGACGAGTCAGAGCCGGTTGAACGATGCCCAGTTGCTCGGCAGCCCTAGTGATGTTCCCGCAGGTGGCTACGGTCATGAAAAAGCGGATGCTTTTGAGTTCCATCGACTGCGTCCTTGCCATCAAAATAAATGATGGATGTATTCTCTCAAAAGTATTGGTGCTGCGCTCAGTGGCTTTTTATGATGCGCCCAGTGCCATTTGATGGCCTGCGTTCAAGGAGAACCGTCATGTGCTTACGCCAATGCAACCGTCTTGTTGCGGGTTGGATGGCCCTCATCGCCTTGTTGGGTATGAACACCGCTTGGGCCCAACCATTTCCGAGCCGACCGATCACCATGATCTTGCCTTTTGGGGCCGGTGGCACCAGCGATGTGTTGATGCGCATGATTGCCCCTGATTTGTCCAAAGCCTTTGGTCAAAATGTGGTCATCGACCACAAGGTTGGGGCCAATGGTTCGATCGCCGAAGAGTTTGTCTCGCGTTCCAAAACCGATGGGCACACGATGTTGGTGACGTCGACCTCGATTGCGACCAACCCCTCGATGATGACCCTTGCTTGGGATCCGCAAAAAGCCTTCATGCCAGTGACGCTGATCACCTCTGTGCCACTCGTGCTGGCAGTGAATCCTCAGTTGAAGGTACAAAACGTGCGCGAATTCGTCGAGTTAGCCAAGCGAAGTCCCAATGGTTTGAATTTCTCCTCTTGGGGCAACGGAAGCATCGGCCACTTTGCTGGCGAGAACCTGAAGATCACGGCGCAAGTCAAGCTCAATCACATCCCTTACAAGTCCACCGCCCAAGCCCTGAACGATGTGCTGGGCGGCCAAGTAGATGCCATGTTTCCGACCTTGCCTTTGGCGTTGCCGCACATCAAGGCGGGCAAGTTACGCGCCTTGGGTTTGACCTCCCCTAGCCGATCGAGCCTCGCCATGGACATTCCGACCATGGCAGAGACGGGCTTTCCGAACAACGAGATCGAAACCTGGTTCGCGGTCTTTTTACCGGTTGGAACTGATCCCGCCATCGTGCAAAAGACCTACGACACATTCAAGACTGTGCTGAACCAATCCGATGTCAAGCAACGCCTTGAGAGCCAGGGCTTTCGCCCCATCGCCAACTCGCCTGATGAGTTGGGTCGTTTTCTGACGTCTCAAATTGAGTGGTATTCAAGGCTGATCAAGTCGGCCAACATCAAGGCAGATTGAGGTAAAGACCCCATGACCCGTCTGCAAATTGGCGGCAACGACTCGGTGGCCGAGGTGCTGGCCAAAACGACTTTGGCCCGGCAATGGCTGGACTCACCTGCCATCGATGCGGGCCAAAGTGCCCATACCCTGCGCGTGAGCGCCCACATACCCGAAGCCTCCCCGGCGGTTCAAGACGTCTTCGTGCCATCGTTCAGGCGCTTATTGCACATGACCCAGGGTCAGGTGGGCACACAATCGGTTTGGGGCGGGGCTTTGCACCCCGAACGCCAGGGCATCGAAGCTCTGCGCAGCGGCTTGACTGATCTGTGTCCGGTGTATTCAGCCTGGGACCCCAAGCTGTTTCCCGCAGCTCAAGCGTTGAGTTTGCCCTTTTTATTCGACAGCGCCGAAGCGGCCACCCATGTATCCGAGCAGTTGTACCGCAGACATTTCAGCGCCGATTTTGAAGGGCAAGGGGTGCTGATGGGGCGCATGGTGGCCACCAGCGAGTACAACCTGTTCAGTCGAACACCCATGGCTTCTTTGTCGGACCTGGCCGGCCAACGGGTGGCTTGTAGCGATGGTCTAGAGTCGCGAATTTTCGCGGCCCTGGGTGCGGTTCCTGTTGGGTGTAGCACACCCGAGGCCAAGCGCCGTTTTGTCGAAGGCGATGTGGCTGCGGTGTCTATTTCTGACAGTGCCGCATTGACCGTAGGCCTGTTTCATACCGCTCGCTACAGAACGCAAGCCAATCTCGTTCGGGTGAATTTGGAATACGGTTTATCGACAGCATTCTGGCAGCGTTTGCCTGCCGAACACCGCGCGCTTTTCAATGCGTGGTTAAGGGCACTGGCCCAAGCCGGCGCGCAATTGTTTTATGGCCTGTCCGGTGCCCAGGCCCGCGAGGAGTTTGCCCAAGCTGGCATTGAATTCATTGAACTCGATCCAGCGGAAGAAAAGCGCTGGCGCCACAAAGTGGCTGCAGTTGAAATAGCTTTACGCGACGAATTGACCCAAGCTGGGCGTGACGCTCAGGCCTTGCTGTCCGATCTATATCAAGCCGCCGAGGCTGTTCGAGGCCTCAACAGCGACGAGTTGATGTCCATGGCCTTGAACCAACCCTTCACCGACTTGTTGCCTTGTTTTGACTCATGAATGCTTTGCCCTGTGTCGGTATTGTGGGATTAGGTCTGATGGGACAGGCTTTTGCCCAACGCTTGCTCGCGGCTGGTTACCCGGTGCTGGGACATGATGTGCGGCCGACCCCCAATTTGCCGCCGGGGCTGACTCGGATGGAGAGTTTGGCCGCCATGGTCAATCAGGTCGAATTGGTGTTGTTGGCGGTGTTCGATACTGCTCAAGTGGCAACGGTGGTGTGTGGGCCTCAGGGCTTATTGGCCCTATCCAGCGCCCGACCCACCGTGTTGTGTTGCAGCACCTGCGACCCCGATGGTCTGGCAGCGGTAGCGCATGAAGCCCAGCAGCAGGGGATGCCTTTCATCGAACTGCCGTTTTCTGGCACCAGCTTTCAGGTGGCGCGTGGCGAAGGAGTGGGCTTGATGGGCGGAGATGGCGCTTTGATCGAGCGATGGACGCCGGTCCTTGATGTGCTGTGCCCCCGCCGCGAGCATGTGGGGGGATTTGGCGACGCCAACCGGACCAAGCTGGCCGTGAACCTGGTGCTGGGATTACACCGAGCGGCTTTGGCTGAAGGCCTGATGTTCGGGCGCCGCATGGGTTTGGATCCGGCCAAGTTGTTGCACACCTTACAAAACTCGGCGGCGGCCTCCAGCGTGATGGGGGTCAAAGGGCGTTTGATGGTGGAGCGTTGCTACGAGCCGCCGCAAAGCCGAGTCGATCAAAGTTTGAAAGATTTCAAATTGATTGCCGATTTGGGAGCACAGCGCGGGCAACCCCTGCCGCTGGCCGATGTTTACATCGATTTGCTGCAGGATTGCGCACGGCGCGGCGAGTCGCATTTGGACAACGCGATCATCCAGGAAGCGATAGCTCGCTTAGGTACGCAGGAGACCCCATGTTAAAACCGATGGCACACCCGTTGACTTCACAGCCTTTGAAAATTCGCCGAGCCGATGGTTTTGGCTTGCGACTGCCGATGAAAAAACCGGTGCTGATGGCCGGCGTTCGGCTGGAGTTCTCCGAAAATTGGTTGATCCGTCTGGAGACCGACAATGGGGTGGTGGGTTGGGGTGAAGCCAGTTCGGCACCTAACCATGGCGGGTCGACCGTGGCCGACATGCAGCAAGGTTGGGCCCAGGTGCAATCCTCACTGGTAGGTGCCGACGCCATGCGTCTGGGTGGACTGACTCACCAGTTGAGCCCGAAGGTCAAAGTAGGCAAAAGCGTCATGGGCGCGCTGGACATGGCCCTCTATGACTTGGTGGGTCGCCACTTGGGCGTGCCAGCGCATGTGCTCTTGGGCGGCCAGCGTCGAGACGCTGTCGCCCCCTTGTGGTTGTTGGGCACTGGCAAACGGGACACCGATTTGATTGAAGCGCAGCAGCGCTTCGCAGAGGGCTATCGCTTCTTCAAGCTCAAAGTGGGTGTGCGACCCCTGGCCGAGGAAATCGAGATGGCCTTGACCTTGCGTTCCATCTTGGGAGCAGACTTGCGTTTGTGCGCCGATGCCAACATGGGCATGAACGCCGATCAGGCCATCGCCTACGCTAGCGGCGTGCAAGAGGCGCGTCTGGAATTTTTCGAACAACCGCTTCCTCGCGAAGATCTGGATGGATTGCGGCGACTGATCGCCACCGGTTTGATCGATGTGGGGCTGGACGAGTCAATCACCTCAGTGCAAGACTTGATCGCGCATGCGGCCTTGGGAGCGGCGGGCGGATCGCTAAAAACCTTGAAACTGGGCGGCATGAGTGGCGTGGTAGCAGCGGCCCAGGTCTGTGAGGCACATGGACAGCGCATCAATCTGGCCGGCAAGATCGCTGAGACCTCGATTGCCTCGGCAGCGGTCATTCATCTGGCAGCGGTATTGCCCAATGTCGACTGGGGAGTGAGTCCCAGTCAAGCCTACTTGGTGGAAGACGTGACCGACCAACCGCTTAGCGAGCAGGACGGTAGGTACCCGGTATCTCAAGCGCCTGGTTTGGGCGTTCAGGTCAACGAGGCTGTCGTGAGCCGTTTTGCATTTTGCTGAGGACGGACATGATTCAAGCTGCCTTATTGGGTTTTGGATGGTGGGGGCAAAACATCGCCCGAGCGGTGCAGGGCAAGAGCGATCGTTTGCGCTTCAAGGTGGCTGTCACCAAAGACCCGCTGTCGACTCAGCACATCGCCGACAGCCTGGGTTTGCCGCAGGTCACCGACGAGATGGCGGTGTTGGCTGACCCAGAGATTGAAGCTGTGGTTCTGGCTACGCCGCATTCCCTGCATGCCCCGCAGATCATCGACGCTGCGCAAGCCGGCAAGCATGTATTTTGCGAAAAGCCCCTGGCCCTCAATCATGTCGATGCGTTGCGGGCCATCGAGGCGTGCCGCACGCGGGGCTTGACCTTGGGTTTGGGGCAAAACAAGCGTTTTTGGCCGAGCATGGTCAAGTTGCGCAAGGTCGTCGCCAGTGGCGTCCTGGGCGAGGTTTTGCATCTCGAAGGGCACTACAGCAATGACCACTCCAGCAAATTTTTCTCTGATTGGCGATCCTCTCCCGCCGAATCGCCCGCTGGCGGGTTGACCGGAACAGGCATCCACATCGTCGATGCGTTTGTCGGCCTGGCAGGTCCTGCGCGGCGGGTCAGGGCGCAGGTGCACATCACCCGCAAAGGCCCCGACCCGCGCGATGCGACCTCGGTGATGATCGAGTTTGCCTCCGGCGTACAAGGCTACTTTGCCATGGTGCGTGCCACACCGCTTTATTGGCGGGTGCATGTGTTTGGCGATCGGGCGTCGGTCGAGGCGTTGGGCGAGAACGAAGTGGTCGTGCGTCATCTTGGAGGGCGCGTCGAGCGCTACACCTACCCGCCAGTGGATTCCTTGCGGGTCGAACTCGATGCCTTTGCTGACGCCATTCCGAAAGCGGGACGCACGACCCAACCCTACCCCATCAGCTTGGCCGAGATGGGTAACGGCATCGCTTTGTTTGAATCCATCGTGACATCGATTGAAACGCTTCAAACTGTGGAGGTTCCCCAATGAAAACGCTTTGCTTACCAGGCCTGATACGCCGTTGGACCATGGGTGTGCTAGCCGGCTTCGTTTGGGCCGTCGCGCCGCTCTGGGCACAAGATGCTTTTCCCAGCGGTCCCATCACCTTATTGGTACCCAATCCGCCAGGTGGTGCATCCGACATCAATGCGCGCATTTTGGCCGAACCTTGGTCTGCGGTGCTCAAGCAACCCGTGGTCGTATTGCACAAACCTGGCATGGGAGGGGCAATTGGGGCAGCGCAAGTGGCCAAAGCCAAACCCGATGGGCAGACGGTGTTGATGGCCCTTTCGTCGGTGGTGGTTGCCCCCGAGGCCGAAAAAGTCTCGGGCCGAAAGCCTTTGTATGAGATGGACCAACTCGAACCCATTGCTTTGCTCTCAGCCGATCCCATGGTAGTTTTGGTGCGGGCCGATTCGCCTTGGCGCACCCTAGCCGATATGGTTAAGGCGGCCAAAGACAAGCCCGGGGCCATCAATTACTCTTCGTCCGGCAACTTTGGCCCCATCCATCTGTCCCTAGAGATGCTGGCCCATCAGGCTGGTATCAAGCTCACCCAGGTGCCTTTCAACGGCGGTGGGCCATCGCTACTGGCTTTATTGGGGGGGCAGGTTGAGATGACCACAGCCGCGCCTGCTGTCGCCTTGGCTCAGATCCAATCGGGCAAGGTGCGACCCTTGGCCACTTCTGGCACCAAGCGTTTACAGATTTTGCCCGACGTGCCCACCTACCGCGAAGCGGGATACGACGCCGAATACCACATCTGGGCTGGGCTGTATGCACCGTCTGGCACGCCGCCTGCAGTGATTGCCGCTTTGCGCGACAGCGTGGGTAAAGCCGTGCGCACTGGAGCCATCGCCGCCGCGATGCAAAAGCAGTCGATCATCTTTGATTACCGCGATGCACCTGAATTTGCCCGCTATTCCGAGGAAGACCGGGTGCGCATGACGCGCGTGGTGCGCGCCATCGGGAAGATTGATTGATTGTCAGTTTTACAACGAAGGAGAAGACCGTGAGTGAGAAGAAAAGGAAGTACAAGGACATTTTGTTCGAAGTCAAAGATCAGGTGGCTTGGATCACCATCAATCGCCCTCGCGTGATGAACGCGTTTCGCGAGCAAAGCCTTGATGAAATGATTGATGCGGTCAAGTCGACCCGCGAAGACCCCTCGATCGCCTGCATCGTGTTCCAGGGTGCGGGCAACCAGGCTTTTTCCGCCGGTGGTGATTTTTACGCCATGAAGCGGTTGAATTTCACCAACGCCTCCATGTGGAATGATCGCATGCTGGGTTTGGCCATGGCCATCCGAGGCGTGCCGATTCCGGCGATCGCCAAAGTCAATGGCTGGTGCATGGGCGGCGGTCATGAATTGGCGCTGTGGTGCGACTTGGTGATTGCCTCGGAAAAATCCATGTTGGGCCAAACAGGCGCCAAAGTGGGCGCTTGCCCGACGGTGGGTGCTACTCAATACCTCCCGCGCATCATTGGCGAGCGTTTAGCGCGCGAGATGATTTTCTTGGCGCGCCGGTTCACCGCCGCCGAAGCTGAAAAAATTGGTCTGATCAACAAATGCGTGCCCGAAGACAAACTCGACGAAGAAACCCTGGCCTGGTGCGAAACCATCAAGGGTCACAGCAGCCAGACCATCCGCATGACCAAGAAGAGCTTGAACATGGAGTCGGATCAACTCTACGGTTCGTGGCAGCAAGGCATGGAGTTGTTGGCTCACGTCTGGGGCTCGGAGGAAAGCCTCGAGGGCATGAACGCCTTTTTGGAAGGCCGCAAGCCCGACTTCCAGAAGTTTCGCATGCGCAATAAAAAGGCCTTGGAGGAGTACTTGGACGGTTTCCACCGTCACCTTAATGCACCGCCTGACATGCGCAATTTCCCGCAAGACTGATGACGGCGTCAGGCGTGCAACCCTCAGGAGCTCTGGCCGGATTACGGGTGCTGGATTTGACCCGCGTGCTGGCTGGGCCTTGGTGTGGGATGTTCTTGGGCGATCTGGGCGCCGAGGTGATCAAGGTCGAGTCGGTGGGCTCGGGCGATGACACACGCGCCTGGGGGCCGCCCTTTGTTGGTGGCGAATCGGCCTATTTCCTGGGCTGCAATCGCAACAAGCGGGGGGTGTGCATTGACTTCTCCCAACCTGATGGCAAGACCTTGCTGGGCCGCATGCTGTCCAGTGTGGATGTGGTGCTCGACAACTTCAAGACCGGGACGCTGGCCCGGTGGGGTTTTGACGATGCTTGGTTTGAGCAGCGTGCACCCCAAACCGTTCGATGTTCGATCACCGGGTATGGCGAAGACGGCCCCGATGCCCAACTACCAGGATACGACTTCATTTTGCAGGCCGAATCGGGCTTGATGAGCATTTGCGGAATGCCAGATGGGGGGGCCACCAAGTATGGGGTGGCCATTGTCGATCTGGCCACAGGCATGATGGCGGCCAACGCCGTTCAGGCGGCCCTGATCGCCCGATTCAGAACAGGTCGTGGCCAAAAGGTCGAGGTTTGTCTGTTTGACACCGCCATCGCTTTGCTGGCCAATGTGGGCAACAGCCATTTGGCGACCGGCAAAGAGGCCTCTCGCTACGGCAATGGGCACCCTACCATCGTGCCCTACACCACGTTTGACTGTGCCGATGGCCCGATCGCGATTGCCGTGGGAAACGACAATCAATTTGCCCGACTGGCTCAACTTCTGGGACAGCCTGAGTGGGTGACAGATCCCAGGTTCGCGCGCAATGCCGATCGGGTGGTGAATCGTCAGGCGATTGAGGAACGGGTCGCGGTTGCAACGGCCCATTGGAAGAGCGAAGCCTTGATCACAGCCATGCGAGCCGACGGGATTCCCTGCGGGCGGGTGAATTCGGTTGCCCAGGCACTGGCCAATCCGCATACGTTAGCCCGGCACATGGTGATCATGGCCCAAAGGGCCGATGGTCAGGTGGTCAAAAGCTTGGCCAGCCCGATGAAGATGAAGGGTACCCCATTACAAGTCCGGCTCACCCCGCCGCACCTGGGTGAACACACCCGCGAGGTTTTGATCGTTGAATTCGGATGCACCCAGGCGCAGGTCGATGAGTGGATGCGCAAGGGCGTGGTGGCCTAGGGAGACATCATGGTCAATGCTTTGAGTCATGTCAGCTTGGTGGTACCCAATCTCGAGAGCGCCAGCGAGCGAGTACGGCAACTGTTTGGCTTGAGCGTGGGGCCGGTGATGGTCAATGCGCAGCAGGGCGTGCGCATGGTCTATATCGAGCTGGGCAATGCACGCCTGGAGTTGATGGAGCCGCAGCCCAGCAATCCGGCCCTGATGCGTTTTTTAGAAAAGCACCCTCAGGGCGGCTTGCATCACGTTTCGTTCGAAGTCGATTCGGTGGCGCAGGTCTGCGCTGACCTGCAAGCCCAAGGGGTGTCAAGCATCAGCGCGCCGCAAGCGCTCAATGTGCACGGGCAACCGATCGCATTCATTCATCCGCGTGATTTTTTGGGCGCCTTGTTGGAGCTGGAAGAGCCACATGCAAAGCCAGTTGGATGACTGTCCCCGTACTGGGTGTGGACTCATTCTGGCTTGACACCCGATTCTTTTACCACGACCGACCATTTGGCGATTTCACTGCGGATGTACTGACCCAGTTGTTGTGGGGTACTGGTGCGCAACTCAAAACCAGAAGCCAAGAGTCGTTCGCGCAACTCAGGGTCTTTGAGGGCATTGGCCAAATCGGCGTTTAGGCGATCGATCACGGCGGATGGGGTCCCAGCCGTAGCGACAACAGCATAGACCAATTCCACTTCATAGCCGGGCAGGGTTTCAGCCACCGTGGGCACGTCGGGTGCCAGGTTGGTACGCTGCGGGCTGGTAACGCCCAAGGCCGTCAGTCGTCCTGCCTTGACGTGGTTGAGCACCGACGGCGTACCCACCATGGCCAGTTGCACCTGACCTCCCAAGACGTCTTGTAACGCCGGAGCCGCGCCCTTGTAGGGCACGTGCACTATTTGTATGTCGGCCGCCTTTTTGAGTAACTCACCTCCCAGGTGCAAAGGGGTGCCTGAACCTGAGGAGGCGTAGTTGTATTGGCCGGGATTGGTCTTGGCCAGTTTGATGAGATCTGGCAAGGTTTTGGCTGGCACTGATGGGTGAGCCACCAAGGCCAGCGATGAGGCGGCCACCAAACTGACAGGGGCAAAGTCTTTGACAGTGTCGTAGCTGAGTTTGGGATACATGGTCTCGTTGATGGCTTGGGTGCCCACCATCATCAGCAACAGGGTATGACCGTCGGGTGCCGCTTTGGCGACCAGGTCGGCGGCCAAGTTGGTGCCCGCACCGGGTTTGTTTTCGACGATCACGGGTTTACCCAGACTGGCCGTGAGTTTTTGACCCAGAGCGCGACCCAGTACGTCCGAAGGCCCCCCCGGCGGAAATGGGATGACCAGACGCACGGGCCGTTCAGGGTATAGGGTTTGCCCCCAAGCGGGCAAGGCCATGGCACACCAGGTGAGCAAGACCAGCAGGCCCAGGGTGTGTTTGCTGCGGTGTTTGAGATTCATCGCTTTTTCTTTCTTGGCAGAGGGTGGTTGGTGAATGAAGACCAGTTGGTTCGGACACGTTGTATGTTCGTGAAGATATGGAAAACACGCGTTGCTACCCTCGTAAATAAATAATAGACTAAATTGAGACCCCAAGCCAGTGGCTTGTTCTTCTGTTTGGGCCATCTCTTTCCCTTCGATTTTTCTGGAGTTTGTCAGTGTTCAATCCTTTCCAACAACCTGAGTTGATCAAAGCCGAGGTTTTCATGTCCATGCCCGCCAAGTTTCGCAAGAAGCAGCGCTCGGCTTGGTCTGACCCTAATCGGCAAGGAGCCGAGGTCGAGTGTTTCTTGGAGGGGCCCTCGTTCGATCGCGAAGGCAATTTGTGGTTCACTGACATTCCCTTTGGGCGCATCTTTCGCATCACGCCCAAGGGCGATTGGGAGTTGGTAACGCAATACGATGGCTGGCCCAATGGCTTGAAGTTTCACAAAGACGGACGTGCCTTCATCACTTGCTATAAGCAAGGCCTGTTGGTGCTAGATCCCAAAACCGGCAAGATCGAAAACGCACTGGGCTCGATGTTCAGTGAGGGCTTCAAAGGCCTCAATGATTTGCACTTCGCCGCCAATGGCGATCTGTACTTCACCGACCAGGGTCAAACCGGCATTGCCGATCCTACAGGCCGGGTGTTTCGCTTGCGTGCCAACGGACAGTTGGATCGCTTGGCGTTGAATGTGCCCAGCCCAAACGGCATCACCCTGAACACGCAGGAGAAGCATTGTTTTGTCGCCGCCACCCGATCGCAACAGATTTGGCGACTGCCCTTGATGGCCGATGGCAACGTCTCCAAGACCGGGGTTGCGGTGCAATTGTCCGGCGGTGCAGCTGGTCCCGACGGCATCGAAATGGACTCCAAAAACGGTTTGTGGGTGTGCCATTTGGGTGTGGGCGTCTGGCGCTTCAACGACAACATGTTGCCCACCCATCTGGTCTACTCGGAAGATCCGCACCATCACCATTTGGCCAACATCGCCTTTGGTGGCCCAGACCTCAAGACCATGTACATCACCGAATCATTGTCCGGCGACATTTTGATGGCCAAGGTGCCGGTGGCTGGCAAGACCATGTACGGGCTGAGCTGATCACCGTCCCCATGAAGGAGCAGACACTGCACACTTAAGTTGAGCTGGCGCTTGGCCAGCGGGTTGCTGCTAACACCCAAGGGCTCTTTGTGAACAATTCTGGATCAATAGCCATCAGTTACAGCACGTCTTGGACATATCGCGAGGCCAACTGGTCGAGACATACATGGAATGCGACGCATCTTCAGAATTCGAAGATGCAAGGGGACTGATCCACTGATAGAAATACCCAGATTTACTCAAACGAATAGGACAGGGAAGGCTTTTGAGGTCATCAATGTGCAAAGCACAAAGGATTACAGATGAACAAGCGATTTGAACAACGAAGAAAAGTCTTGCAGGCTGCAGGGGCGGCTGCACTGTTGGGCGCACCAGATTGGGCTTGGTCTCAGGGGGCATATCCCAACCGACCCATCAAAATCCTGGTGCCTTTCCCACCGGGTAACACCATAGACATCATGGTGCGCTTGCTGCAAAATCACATGGCCGCTTCGTTGGGTCAGAGCATCGTGGTGGAAAACATCGGCGGGGCTGGTGGGCGTATCGGTACGGCGGCGATCGTGCGCGCCAACCCGGATGGATACACCATCGGCGCTGGCCAGTCGGGCACGCTGTGGGTACAACCGCACACCACCAAAGATCCTTCCTATGACGTCGTCAAAGACTTGACCCGCATTGCCGTGACAGTTCGCAACTTCAATGTGCTGGTCAGGAACAACAACACCCCATTCAATAGTTTGGCCGAGATGATCGCTTGGGGGCGGGCCAATCCGGGCAAGCTAACTTATGGCTCGAATGGCGAGGGGGGCTTTCCGCACCTGTGGTTTGAGGAAATGGCCAAGTTGGCTGGCTTGAAATTTACCTTTGTGCCCTACAAAGGCGCCGCCCAGGTGGCAACCGATCTCATATCGGGCCAGATCATGGTGGCCGGTGATGGCGTCTCGGCCATGGTGCCCTACATCAACAACAACCAGATGAAACTGGTCGCGGTGACCAACGAGAGCCGTGTCAGCCAGTTTCCCGATACCCCGACCGTTGCCGAGGCTTTGCCCGGTTTTGCAGCCAACGGTGAATTCGGCTATGTGGGTCCTGCCAAGATGCAACCCGAACATGTGCGGATTTTGAACAAAGCGATCAACGATGCCATCATGTCGCCCGAAATTCAAGCGCGCTTGCCCGGCTTGGGCTTGACCGCAATCGCTCAACCGCCTGAATTTTTCGAGCAGGTGTTCCGCTCGCAATATGAGCGTTTTGGCAACATCATCAAATCGATCGGCTATCAGCCCAAGTAAACATGGGTCTACTATGAACCAAGGCCCCATGAGTGGCCTTGGTTCATGAAATTTTGAGGCCCAGCACACGGATGGCGTTTTCGCCCAAGATGTTCAGTCTGTCGTCGTCACTCAGTTCGGGGGTGGACATGATGTGGCCGACCGGGTCCATTTCCCAGGGAATTGGGTGATCGGTGCCCACCATGATTTGGCCAGCGCCAACCTCAGCCACCAGGTGACGAAGAGCTTCGGGCGTGAAGACCAGTGCGTCCATATAGATCTGGCGCACATAGTCGCTGGGCTTTTTCTTGAGCACAATATCGGGGTTGCAATTTTGCGGCGAAATGAAGCAGCTTCGGTCCATGCGCGGTGCGTAAGAACCTAGGAAGCCACCGCCGTGTGCGGCCAAAATTTTCAGTTCAGGGTACTTGTCGAAGATACCTTCAAAAATCAGTTTTTCCAGTGCAATGGTGGTGTCCAGTGGGTTACCAATCACGTTGGCTAACCACCCATTGCCTTTGAAGCGATGCGCCAACTCAGGTGTGCTTTGTGGGTGGATAAAGAGGGTCACGCCCAATTCTTGGGCCTTGGCCAGCACCGGATGGAATTCGGGGTGACAAAAATCGCGCCCGGCCACACTGCCTCCAATGGCGGCCCCGACCAAGCCATACTTTTTGACAGCCTCTTCCAATTGCTGCACCGCCAAGTCGGGGAACTGCATGCAGATAGAAGCAAAGGCGGCAAAGCGGCGCGGGTGCTGGGCAATCAGTTCGGCTAGGCTTTCGTTGTTGATCTTGCAGATCGCTTGGGCGGTTTCGCGATCTTTCTTGTACCAAAAGGGGTTCACGCTGAGCACCTGCATGTCCACCCCCATGCGGTCCATGTCTTCCAGACGGAACTTCAGCGGGTCGGGTTGAGCCAGGAAATGCTCGGCTACCCCTTTGGTCGGGGGCAGAATGCCCGGTGCATCCTCACCCATCAGGTCCAAGCTGGCCTGAAACAGGCAGTGGGTGTGGGTGTCGATGACCTTGGCTTGGCGACCTTTGATCACCACAGGCGCCTTACCAGGGGAGGCAGCGCCGCCGCCTGCAGGCCCTATGCCGAACACGGGCAACAGATGGCAACCGCAAAATTTTAGGCCGCCAAGGCGGTGTGTGTGACCAAATATGTTTGTCATAGAAACTCCGAAAAGTGTCTCCGGGATGTACCCCGATCTCCATGGTAGGGCGTGTTGGACTTGAACCAACGACCAAAGGATTATGAGTCCTCTGCTCTAACCAACTGAGCTAACGCCCCACGTGTTTGATTGTACCCAGGCGATATCTCGCTAACGCCTGCCCAGCAGGGGCTTCAGTGACACAAGGCGTCAACGGCCGCGTGCAGATCCAGGGCCCATTGCCGACGGTCTCGACCCTGGGCCGATTGCGGTTGCCCAAAGCGCACACGCGCGGTGAAGGCAGGGGCCCCCAAGGTCCGCAGCACCGACCCCACCAGGGTGTCATCGCCCACATACAACACCGCTTGACTCGGCTGCCCATCCGCCTGCACATACCGCAATCCCACGGGCATCACCGGTGCATGGGCTGAAATGGCGGCTTGAATCAGGTTGGCATGAAACGGCAAGAGCGCCGAGCCATCGCCCGTGGTGCCCTCCGGAAAAATGGCCAGCATGTCGCCCGACTGCAGCGCGGTGGCCATCTGGTGCACCACGCGCATGGCGTCTCGGCGCGAGGCGCGCTCGATGAACAGGGTGCCCCCGGCCGCGGCCATGGGGCCAATCAGCGGCCAATGGTGTACCTCAGACTTGGAGACAAAGCGGCAATGTCGCGCGGCATGTACCACCAAGATATCAAGCCACGACAGATGATTGGCCACCACCATCAAAGGCCCTTGTTGCGGCGCCTCGCCCTCCAGATGCAGGGAAATGCCCAGCGCCCGCAGCATCTGACGAGACCAGCGCTGCACCTCGGCTGAGCGCTCAGCGTTGTTGAGCCCGGCAAAATGCACCCGTATGGTCCAGTAACCCACCCCCAGCCGCCACAACACGGCCAGCAGTCGAAACGGGATACGCAGCAACCTCAAGCCGCGTCCTGGTAGGCCAACTGACCGCCTGCCACCGTGGCGCGCACACGACCGGTCATCGACATGCCACTGATGTCAAAGGCAAAGGGCGTGTGCTTGCCCTGGCTGCGCAAGGCCTCGGGCGTCACGCTCCATGGGGCCTGTGGGTCGAACACACACACATCGGCCACACCACCCACGGTCAATTGACCCAGTCCCATCACGGCCGTGCCGACGGAAGCGGCCAGTATGCGAGCGGGACGGTCGGTCACCACCGACAATGTTTGCGCCAGCGTGAAGCCTTGGGCCTCACCCCACTTGAGCGTCAGGCTGAGCAGCAATTCGAGGCCACTGCCACCCGGCTCCGCCTCGGCAAACGGCAGCGCTTTGGCGTCTCCCTCCACCGGCGCATGATCAGACACCAGCGCATCGATGGTGCCATCGGCCAGCGCGGCCACCAGTGCATCGCGGTCGCGCTGTTGACGCAGTGGCGGTTGTACCCGAGCACGGCTGTCAAAGTAGCCAATGTCATGATCCGTCAGGTGCAGCGAGTTGATGCTGACATCGCACGTCAGCGCCAGCCCCTCGGCCTTGGCCTGTCGAATCAGTTCCACCCCTGCCGCACTGGAGACGCGGCACACATGCACGCGCGCACCGGTGCTGCGCATGAGGGCGAACAAGGTGTGCAAAGCAATCGTCTCGGCCGCGACCGGCACACCGCTCAAGCCCAGCCGTGTGGCCAGGGGGCCGCTTGCTGCCACGCCTTTGCCCAGGTACGGGTCCTGCGGGCGCAGCCACACGGTGTAGCCGTAGGTGGCGGCGTATTGCAGGGCGCGCTGCAGGACCTGGGTGTCCACCACCGCACGCTCGGCCTGACCAAACCCGATGCAGCCGGCCTCGGTCAACTCCGCCATCTCGGTCAACACCTGACCTTCCAGACCCCGGGTCAAGGCCCCCAGGGGAAAGAGACGAGCGCAGTGCAATTTTTCTGCGCGGAATTTGAGCATCTCTACCAGGCCGGGTTCGTCCAGCACGGGGTCGGTGTCGGGCGGACACACCAGGCTGGTGACGCCTCCCGCCACAGCCGCCGCCATTTCTGAGGCCAGCATGCCTTCGTGTTCAAACCCCGGCTCGCGCAAGCGCGCGCACAAATCCACCAAACCCGGCGCCACGATACAGCCCGTGGCGTCGATGGTGCGTTGCGGTGAAAAATCGGCGGGCACTGCGCCCACCGCCATGATGCGGCCCGAGGCTATCGCCACCTGCCCCACCTGGTCCAGGCCACTGGCTGGGTCGATGATGCGTCCGTTGTTGATCAGTAGTTTCATCGAAAGTCTTTCTGCTTCATGCCTCGTTGCCGGCGACGATGGACATCACCGCCATGCGCACGGCGATCCCGAAGGTGACCTGGGGCAGGATCACGCTTTGCGCGCCATCGACCACGGCAGAGTCAATTTCCACGCCGCGGTTGATCGGCCCGGGATGCATCACGATGGCATCGGGTTTGGCCAGTTGCAGTTTTTCGGGGGTGAGGCCAAAGCCTTTGAAATATTCTTGGCTGGAGGGCAGCAGCGCGCCGCTCATGCGCTCGTTTTGCAAGCGCAGCATGATGACCACGTCACACCCCTTGATGCCCTCCTCCAGCGTGTGGAACACCCGCACCCCCATGTGGGAGAGGTCGGTGGGCACCAAGGTCTTCGGCCCCACCACACGCACCTCGGCACAGCCCAGGGTGGTGAGGGCATGGATGTCGGAGCGGGCCACACGGGAGTGCAACACATCGCCGACGATGGCCACGGTGAGGTTGGAAAAATCTTTTTTGTAGTGCCGGATGGTGTACATGTCCAGCAAGCCCTGCGTGGGGTGGGCATGGCGACCGTCGCCGGCGTTGATGACGTGCACATGGGGCGCCACGTGCTGGGCAATCAGGTACGGCGCGCCCGACTCGCTGTGTCGCACCACAAAAACATCAGCGGCCATGGCACTGAGGTTGGCAATGGTGTCGAGCAAGGACTCGCCCTTGCTGGCCGAGGAGCGCGCGATGTCGAGGTTGATCACATCGGCGCTCAGGCGCTTGGCGGCAATCTCGAAGGTGGTGCGGGTGCGGGTGCTGTTTTCAAAGAACAGGTTGAAGACGCTTGTGCCACGCAGCAGCGGCACCTTTTTGACTTCGCGATCACTCACCGACACAAACTGCGAGGCGGTGTCCAGGATGTGCGTGAGGATGTCACGCGAGAGCCCCTCGGTGGACAGCAAATGGATCAGTTCACCGTTGCGGTTGAGTTGGGGGTTGCGTTTGTACAGCACCTTCAGGACTCCAGGGAAAATTGAAAGCGGCCTTGGTCGTCACGCGCCAGGGCGAGCAATTGGGTGGCCGGCAGCGCCACCCGCGCGGCCGCAAAATCCGCCTGCACCGGCAGTTCGCGCCCGCCGCGGTCCACCAGCACCGCCAGTTGCACGTTGGCCGGGCGGCCGTAATCGAACAACTCGTTCAACACGGCGCGCAAGGTGCGCCCGGTGTAGAGCACGTCATCGAGCAACAGCACATGCGCGTCTTCCACGGTGAACGGCAAACGTGTTTGCTCGCTCTTGGCAAGCCCGCGACGGTCAAAGTCATCGCGGTGCATCGAGGATGAAATGGCCCCCGCCTCGCCAGGCAACTTCAAATCGCGCTGCAACCGCTCGGCCAACCAGGCTCCGCCCGAGGTCACTCCCACCAGTCGGGTGTTGGTGGTCAGCAGGGCTTGCACCCCGCGGCGCAGTTCAAGGTAGAGGGCTTCGGCATCAAGGGCCAGGGATCCGGTGTTCATGGTGTCCTCATGGAAGGGCAAGGTCATTGCGCAGAAATTGTTCCAGGATGATGCAGGCCGAAGCAGCGTCCGCATCCTGGGCCCCCTGGGCCAGGGCTTCGGTGGTGCTGTAGCGTTCATCCACTTCAAACACGGGCAGCCCAAAGCGTTGCCGCAACTCGCGCGCAAAGCGACGGGCAAACCGGGTGTTGTCGTGCTCGGCACCATCGGGGTGAAATGGGACACCCACCACCAGGGCCTGGGGTTGCCAGGTGTCGATGTGACGCGCCACCAGCGGCCAGCGGCGATCGCCTTCAGCCTGGATGGTGCCCTGGGGCTCAGCACGACCGAGCCAACGGCTGGCGAAGGCCACGCCCGTGCGCTTGCGTCCCACGTCAAAAGCCAAAAAGGTTTCAGGCCGCGCCGTGTTCATGGCCTGACCTGCTGCGCTCATGCATGCCCCGCATCGGGAGAGAGCATCCACGACTGCAGCCCCAGCAAGGACAAGGCGCGGTCGTAACGCTGGTCAATGGGGGTGTCGAAGATCACCAGCGGGTCGGCCTGCACCGTGAGCCAGCTGTTCTCGGCAATTTCAGACTCGAGCTGACCTTGCCCCCAGGCCGCGTAGCCCAACGAGATCAGCACGCGGCGCGGCCCGGCCCCGGTGGAGAGGGCCTCGAGCACATCGCGCGAGGTGGTCATCTCCAGACCGCCGGGGATGGTCATGGTGGAGGCATAGATGGATTCGTTGGACGTGTCGTCCTCGGGTTTGAGCGACTCGTGCAGCACAAAGCCGCGCTCGGTGTGGACCGGGCCACCTTGGAACACCGGCACTTGGGAGAGATCTTCCCGGCGCAAGGGCAGATCGACTTTGTCGAACAAGCTCTTGAGGGTCATGTCGCTGGGCTTGTTGATCACCAGCCCCAGCGCCCCGCGCTCGCTGTGCTCGCACAGGTACACCACACTGCGGGAGAATGACTCGTCCGACAACCCGGGCATTGCAATCAAAAAATGATGCGTCAGGTTGACGGAGGCAGAATCAGAGCTCATGCACCGATTTTAAGGGCGAACATGTCCCCCCCTCACACCCCGACGCTGACCCAAGGCCTGATGTGGTTCCGCCGCGATCTGCGCGCCCACGACAACCACGCGCTGTACCAGGCGCTGTCACGCTGCGCCCAGGTGCATTCGGTCTTTGTGTTTGACCGCGACATTCTGTCGCCCTTGCCCCGTGCCGACCGGCGGGTGGAGTTCATCCGCGAGTCGCTGGTGGCGCTCGACGCCGAGCTGCACGCCCTGGGTGCACAGCCCGGGGCTGGCCTGATCGTGCGCCATGGCACGGCAGTTGAGGAAATCGCTCGCCTGGCCAAGGCGCTCGGGGTGCAAGCGGTGTTTGCCAACCACGACGACGAGCCCCAGGCCCTGGCCCGCGACCATCAGGTGCGGGGTCGTCTGGCCGAACTCGGCATCAGCTTCGAGACCTTCAAGGACCATGTGGTGTTTGAGCGCAGCGAGGTGATGACGCAGGCGGGCCGCCCCTATGGCGTGTTCACCCCCTACAAGAACATGTGGCTCAAGCAGGTTCGAGACACCGACCTGCAAGCCCACCCGGTGGGCCGACACGTGCGCGCCCTGGCGCCGCGCCCCGAGGGCTTTCGCCAAGGCATTCCCAGCCTGAAAGACATCGGCTTTGAGCCCACCAACCTGGGCGAGCTGCATATCTCCAGCGGCAGTGCGGGCGGACGGGCCCTGTTCGAGGACTTCACCACCCGCATGGACCGTTACCACGAGACGCGCGACTTCCCCTCCAAAAAAGGGCCGAGCTACCTGAGCGTTCACCTGCGGTTTGGCACCGTGTCCATTCGCGAACTGGCCCTGGCCGCCTGGCAACGCCAGGCGCGCGGCGACGCAGGGGCTCAGATCTGGTTGGCTGAGCTGATCTGGCGTGACTTCTATCACCAGATCATGCACCACCACCCGCATGTGGTGGAGCGGGCCTTCAAGCCCGAGTACGACGCCATTGCCTGGGAAAAAGGCGCGCGCGCCAAAGCCCTGTTCCAGGCCTGGTGCGAGGGACGCACCGGCTACCCGCTGGTGGACGCGGCCATGCTGCAACTGCACCAAAGCGGCTACATGCACAACCGATTGCGCATGGTGGTAGCCAGCTTTCTGGTGAAGGACCTGGGCATTGACTGGCGCTGGGGCGAGGCCTTTTTTGCCCTGCACCTCAACGATTTCGACCTCGCGGCCAACAACGGCGGCTGGCAATGGGCCAGCTCCAGTGGCTGTGACGCGCAGCCGTACTTTCGCATCTTCAACCCGGTGAGCCAAAGCGAGAAGTTTGACCCCAAGGGCGCGTTCATTCGGCGTTATCTGCCGCAACTGGCGCGACTGCCCGATGCCGCTCTGCACGCGCCCTGGCTGGCACGGCCGGTGGATCTCGCCGCTGCGGGGGTGACACTGGGTCGCGATTACCCAGCGCCGATCGTGGACCACGCCGAGGCACGGGCCGCGACACTGGCGCGCTATGCGGTGGTGAAAAAAGTCGCCTAGGGCCTCAAGGATGGAGCCCCGCGACTGGGCGCTCAGCGCTGCAAACGCGCCATCACCTCGCTTGAAGCATCGCGGCGTTGCCCGGCTGCGTAGAGAAACAGCAACCGCGCCAGTTCCTCGGCCCCTTGCTGGCAATCGGCAACGGTGACTGAGGGAGATGCGGTGTCTGGAGCGCCGGCCTGGATAAGCGCCTGATGCAAGGCTTCTGACAGCCCGCGAATTGCGTCCAGTTGATGGTCCTGTGCCAGACCCCTGAGGCGTTGTAGGCCGCGCAGCACCGCGTCACTGGGGCCTGAGCGCTCGGCGGCCTGCCAGGCAGACAGTTCGCCCAGCAAGGCGTGGAGCACCCCGTCGGATTGATCCAAAAAGAGTTGCTGCAAGGCCTCTTGCACACCGGGCGCCATGAGGCGCTGCGCCGGGCTGCCTGCCCCTTGCTGCAAGGCCAGCAGCAGTTCGCGCTCCAGGTCCTGGCGCCGTGAATCGGGAATCATGCGAGCGTGCGCAACGACAGGGTTGAGAGGGGGACGTTCAGACCGGCACCATCTCGAAGTCTTCCTTGCGCGCACCGCACTCGGGGCAAGTCCAGTTCATGGGCACTTGCTCCCAGGGGGTGCCGGGCGGAATGCCTTCGTCAGGCGCGCCAGCCTCTTCGTCATAGATCCATCCGCAAATCAGGCACATCCAGGTTTTCACAGTCGTCTTTCGTGTCAATCCGGACCGACAGTCCGGGAGGGGCTGGCATAGAATGACTGAGATTGTATCGATGACCATGGCCCACGAGACCGACAACTCCCTTGACAGTGAAGATGCCGTTCCGGCCTGCATCCTGGTGTTCAATGCCAGCGACCCCAGCGGTGCCGGCGGCGTCACAGGCGACGCACTCACCATCGCCTCGGTTGGCTCGCATCCCTTGCCGATCGTCACGGGCGTGTATGTGCGTGATACGGCCGAAATCTTCGACCATATCGCCCTGGATGAGGAAGCCGTGGCCGAACAGGCCCGTGCGGTGCTGGAAGACTTGAGCGTGCAAGTCATCAAGGTGGGGTTTTGTGGCACACCCGAAACCCTCAGCACCATCGCCGAAATCACCGCCGACTATGCCGACGTGCCAGTGGTGGCCTACATGCCCAACCTCGCGTGGTGGCAAGAAGGCGAGATCGACAACTACCTGGACGCGTTTCGCGAGCTCATGCTGCCCCAGACCACCTTGCTGGTGGGCAACCACAACACCTTGTGGCGCTGGTTGTTGCCCGACTGGAGCAGCGAGAAGCCCCCGAGCGCACGCGACATTGCCCGTGCCGCCGCCGAAAAAGGTACGCCCTACACCCTGGTGACCGGCATTAGCACCCCCGATCAGTTCATCGACAACGTGCTGGCCGCTCCCAACAGCGTGTTGCTGTCCGAACGGGTGGAGCGATTTGACGCCGTGTTCGCCGGCGCGGGCGACACGCTCAGTGCCGCGTTGGCCGGTTTGCTGGCGTCGGGCACCGACCTTCAAGTGGCGACCACCGAAGCCCTGACCTACCTGGACCACAGCCTGAACGGCGGCTTTCGCCCGGGCATGGGCCATGTGATCGCCGATCGGCTGTTTTGGGCGCCTCAGGATGACAACGCTGATCCTCAAGACGAGGACAATACCGCCGCCACGGCCGAAGATTTCTCGTTGCCCCGTCACGAAACCAAACACTGACCTCAGTTCATCATGACCGATCTCAACCAAACCCTGTTCGACCGTGCCCGCCAAGTCATTCCCGGTGGCGTGAATTCACCTGTGCGCGCCTTCCGCGCCGTGGGCGGTACCCCGCGCTTCATCAGCCGGGCACAAGGGCCTTACTTTTGGGACGCCAACGGCCAACGCTACATCGACTACATCGGCTCCTGGGGCCCGATGATTCTGGGTCATGGTCACCCTGCGGTGCTGGACGCGGTGCAGCGCGCCATCGTGGAAGGCTTCTCGTTTGGCGCGCCCACCGAGCGTGAAATCGAACTGGCCGAAGCCATCCTCGCACACGTGCCGTCGATGGACATGGTGCGACTGGTGAGCTCGGGCACTGAAGCGGCCATGACGGCGATTCGTCTGGCGCGCGGTGCGACGGGTCGTCGCAAGCTGATCAAGTTTGAAGGCTGTTACCACGGCCACGCCGACGCTCTGCTGGTCAAGGCCGGTTCGGGTCTCGCCACCTTTGGCAACCCCACCAGCGCAGGCGTGCCCGCCGAGGTGGTGCAAGACACGCTGGTGCTGGAGTACAACAACTTGGCGCAACTCGAAGAGGCCTTCACGCTGCACGGCGCAGATATCGCCTGCTTGATGATCGAGCCTATCGCCGGCAACATGAACTTCGTGCGTGCCCAGGTGCCCTTCATGAAGCGTTGTCGCGAGCTGTGCACCCAGCACGGCGCGCTGCTGGTCTTCGATGAAGTGATGACAGGTTTTCGTGTGGCGCTGGGCAGCGCACAAAGCGTGTATGCCCAGGCCTTGCCGGGCTTTCGTCCAGACATCACGGTGCTAGGCAAGGTGATCGGGGGTGGCATGCCGCTGGCCGCGTTTGGTGGACCGCGTGCGATCATGGAGCAACTTGCACCCTTGGGCCCGGTGTACCAGGCCGGCACCTTGAGCGGCAACCCGGTGGCCACGGCCTGTGGCTTGGCCACGCTGCGTGAAATTTCCAAGCCTGGTTTCTGGGATGCGCTCTCACAGCGCACGCGCGATCTGGTGTATGGGTTGAAGGCCTCGGCCGCCAAGCACGGCGTGCCCTTCAGCGCCGATTGCCAGGGCGGCATGTTCGGCTTCTTCCTCTTGCCCGAGTTGCCGCACAACTACAGCAGCGTGATGAAAAGCGACAGCCCGCGCTTCAACCAACTGTTCCACGGCTTGCTGGACCGCGGGGTGTACATCGCGCCTGCGCTGTACGAGGCCGGTTTTGTGAGTTCGGCGCACAGCGCTGAGGACATTCAAGCGACCCTTGCAGCCGCAGACGCGGTCTTCGCGTCGCTGTGATGCCGCTGTAATCGCGTAGCGATGCGGCCACCGGTGTGCCGCCCACCACAGATCCTCAATGACGGAAGTGGCGCACGCCGGTGAACACCATGGCCACATCACGTTCGTTGGCCGCGTCAATCACTTCCTGATCGCGCATGGAGCCCCCCGGCTGCGCCACGCACGTGGCCCCGGCGTCGACCACCACGTCGAGCCCGTCGCGGAACGGGAAGAAGGCGTCGCTGGCCACGGCGGTGCCTTGCAGTGACAGACCTGCGTGCTCGGCCTTGATGCTGGCAATGCGTGCAGAGTCCAGTCGGCTCATTTGTCCGGCACCCACGCCCATGGTCATGCCGTTGGCACAGAACACAATGGCATTGCTCTTGACGTACTGCGCCACTTTCCAGGCAAACAACAAGTCCTGCAGTTGCTCGGGGGTGGGCTGACGGCGCGTCACCACCTTCAGATCTGCCAGCGTCAATTCGTGGTTGTCAGCGGTCTGAATCAACAGGCCCGAGCCCACGCGCTTGATGTCATGCGTGTTGCGTCCTTGCTCCCAGGCGCTCGCACCGCCGGGGGGCATGGGAATCTTGAGCACCCGCACATTGGCTTTGGCCTGAAACAGGGCCAGGGCTTGCGGGGTGTAGTCGGGCGCCATCAGCACCTCGACAAACTGTTTGCTCACCTCCTGCGCCGTGGCCTCGTCCACCGTGCGGTTGAAGGCGATGATGCCGCCGAAGGCTGAGGTAGGGTCGGTCTTGAACGCCTTGCGGTAGGCCTCGTGCGCACCCTGGCCCATCGCGACACCGCAGGGGTTGGCGTGCTTGACGATCACACAGGCTGGCTGCTCAAAGCTCTTGACGCATTCCCACGCCGCATCCGCGTCGGCAATGTTGTTGTAGGACAGTTCCTTGCCTTGCAACTGGGTGGCCGTGACGAGCGAACCCGGCGCGGGGTTGAGGTCGCGGTAAAACGCTGCCGCCTGATGGGGGTTCTCACCGTAACGCAAGTCTTGCAGTTTGACAAAACGGCCATTGGACTGCCCCGGAAACTCGCTGCGCTGGCCACTGTCCAAGTCGTAGGACGAGAGGTAGTCGCTGATGGCGGCATCGTAGTTGCTGATGCGGTTGAATGCCGCCACCGACAAGGCGAAGCGGGTGGCCTCACGGGTGGTGCCCTGCTCACGCAATTCACGCAGCACGCCTTCGTACTGCGAGGCGTCGGTCAGCACGGCCACGTGTTGCCAGTTCTTGGCGGCACTGCGCACCATGGCTGGGCCACCGATATCGATGTTTTCAATGGCGTCTTCGAGGGTGCAGTGGGGCTTGGCCACCGTGGCCTCGAACGGATACAGGTTGACGATGAGCAAGTCAATGGTGCCAATGCCATACGCTTGCAGCGACTGCATGTGCTCGGGCACGTCACGGCGTGCCAGCAAACCCCCGTGCACCATCGGGTGCAGGGTTTTCACGCGGCCATCCAGCATCTCGGGAAAGCCAGTGACATCGGCCACTTCACGCACGGGCAAGCCGGCTTGCGCAAGCAGTTTGGCGGTCCCGCCGGTGGAGATCAGGCCAATGCCCAGACCATGCAAGGCTTGCGCGAGTTCGACAATGCCAGTTTTGTCAGAGACCGAGATGAGTGCGTTCATGATGAGAGCCCAGGGGGCGCGGGGATAACAATTCGAATCCAGGTGTGAGGCGTTCAACCCAGCGGTGTGAAGCCACGGTGTAGCAGCGAATCACAACAAACGGTGCTGCACCAATTTCTTGCGCAGGGTGTTGCGGTTCAGACCCAACCACTGCGCAGCACGCGACTGGTTGCCCTCGGCGTGATGCATCACGGTTTCCAGGAGCGGCTTTTCAATCACCGTCACCATCATGTCGTGCAGGTTGTCGGGTTCGGTGCCACGCAGGTCGCGAAAATACGACTCCAGGCTGAGTCGCACCGCCTCTTCAATGTGTTTCTTGCTCATGCCAGGGCTTCCTGTGCCATTTCAACCGAGGGGCTGGGCCAGCGGTCGCTGTGCTCGGCCAGGGTCTTCAAATAATCGGACAAGGCCTGCGTTTGGCCTTCGGCGGTGTCGAGGGTGTTCATGTGTTGTCGAAAAACCTCAGCGCCCGGCAAGCCTTTGACATACCAGGCAATGTGTTTGCGTGCGCTGCGCACTCCGGTCCATTCGCCATACAGGGCGTAGTGCTCCTGCAAGTGCGCTTGCAGCAAGCGTGAGACTTCGGCCACCAGGGGGGGCGCCAGCAAGTTGCCCGTCTCCAGAAAATGGGCGATCTCGCGAAAAATCCAGGGGCGTCCCTGGGCAGCGCGCCCAATCATGATCGCATCACATCCCGTGGTTTGAAGAACCTGGCGCGCCTTCTGGGGTGAATCAATATCGCCATTGGCCACCACCGGCACGCGCACGGCAGCCTTGACCGCCGACACGGTGTCGTACTCGGCTTGACCTTTGTAGCCTTGCTCGCGGGTGCGGCCGTGCACCGTCAGCATCTGCACACCCGCTTGTTCGGCGGCTCGTGCCAGCGTCACAGCATTGCGGTGATCGGCACTCCAGCCCGTGCGCATCTTGAGGGTGACTGGCACGCCGCGCGGCGCACAGGCTTGCACCACGGCTTGCACGATCGCCACAGCCAATGCTTCGTTGCGCATCAGCGCCGAGCCGGCCCAGACGTTGCACACCTTCTTGGCGGGGCAGCCCATGTTGATGTCAATGATCTGCGCGCCTCGGTCGATGTTGTAGAGCGCGGCCTCGGCCATCATCAAAGGTTCGGTTCCCGCAATTTGCACCGCGATGGGGCCAGGTTCGCCGGTGTGGTCCGCACGTCGGGAGGTCTTGAGGCTGTCCCACAAGTCACGACGCGAGGTGACCATCTCACTGACCGCATAGCCGGCCCCGAGTTGCTTGCACAACTTACGAAACGGTCGGTCGGTGACACCCGCCATCGGAGCGACGAACAGTGGGTTCGCCAACAGATAAGGGCCGATGTGCATGGGGTGAGGGAATCCGGGAGGGATGATCAGGGGAAAGCGATTCTACCTGCCTTATTTTTCAGCAACCCGGCAATATCTCGGGGGATTCCCTAAACCTATACTCCCCCCCATGGAAGCTTGGCTGTCCTCCCTGTTGCACACCCTGGCCCTGCCCGAAGTGGGCTTGAGCACCGTGTTTGTGGTGTCACTCATCTCCGCCACCTTGTTGCCCTTGGGGTCCGAGCCCGCCGTGTTCGGCCTGGTCAAGCTCAACCCGGACTTGTTCTGGGCCGCCATTGCCGTGGCCACGGCCGGCAACACCCTGGGGGGCGCCATCGACTGGTGGATGGGTTATGGTGCGCACACCGCGCTGAATCGCTTTCGCAAGCAAGCCAACGACGCTTACCATACGCGCGCGCTGCAATGGTTACATCGATTGGGGCCCAAGGCCTGTCTGCTGAGTTGGCTGCCCGGCATCGGGGACCCGCTGTGCGCCGTGGCCGGCTGGCTCAAACTGCCCTTCTGGCCCTGCCTGGCTTACATGGCCATCGGCAAGTGCTTGCGCTACATCACCATGACTGCCGGGCTGCTGTGGCTGTTTCCCTCGCCTTGACAGCGCTGTGAAGCGCTTAGACAACCCCCAACCTCTTCATGAGAAGCCGGGGCTTGCTGAACTGGATGCGGTCAGTGAGGCGTGGTCAGTAAGACATGGTCAGTCGCACTGACACGTTATGGTCGACATGGAAGTGCCATGAAGTTCTGCGACACGACCTGCTCGGCTCAGACGTTGAACAAGAAGTTCATCACGTCGCCATCCTTCACCACGTACTCCTTGCCCTCGGAGCGCATCTTGCCGGCATCCTTGGCTCCTTGTTCGCCCTGGTTGGCAATGAAGTCGTCGAAGGCGATGGTTTGTGCGCGAATGAAGCCGCGCTCGAAGTCACCATGGATGACACCTGCGGCCTGCGGGGCGGTGTCGCCGATGTGGATGGTCCAGGCTCGCACTTCCTTCACGCCAGCGGTGAAGTAGGTTTGCAAACCCAAGAGCTTGAAGGCGGCGCGGATCAGGCGGTTGAGTCCGGGTTCGTCCTGCCCCATCTCGGCCAGGAACAAGGCACGGTCCTCATCGCTCATGTCGGCCATGTCGGCTTCCATCTTGGCGCAGATGGCCACCACCGGTGCGTTTTGCGTGGCGGCGTATTCTTTCAGACGCTCCAGGTACGGGTTGTTCTCAAAACCGTCTTCGCTCACATTGCCCACGAACATCGCGCGCTTGGCGGTGATCAGGCACAAGGGCTTCA
>RFTK01000140.1 GCA_009923505.1 Betaproteobacteria bacterium | reverse complement strand
AACGCCCCGCCCATCACCCAGACCCTGGCCCGCTTCGTGGCCACCCACCCCTCGCGGGGTTGGAGCGACGCGGTGGACCATGAGGCGCACCGCACCTTTCTGAACTGGCTGGGCTGTGCCGTGGGCGCAGCGCACCACGAGGCGGCTGAAGCGGCCCTGGCCGCCGTGCAAGTGCTGGAGCCGGCCCCACAGGCCACGCTGGCCGGTCGCAGCGAGCGCGTCGATATCGCCAGTGCGGCATTGATCAACGGCATCAGTTCGCACACCTTTGACTTTGACGACACCCACCTCAAGACCATCATCCACCCGGCTGGCCCGGTCGCGTCTGCTGTGTTGGCCCTGGCCGAAAAAACCGGGGCGTCTGGCCGCCAGGTGATCGACGCCCTGGTGCTGGGCATTGATGTGGCTTGCCGCGTGGGCAACTGCATCTACCCCGACCACTATGACCGCGGCTGGCACATCACGGGCACCACCGGCATGCTGGGCTCGGCCGCTGCGTGCGCGCGTTTGCTGGGACTGGACACCGAGAAGACCGCCATGGCCCTGGGCATTGCCGCCTCGCAGCCGGTGGGCCTGCGTGAGCAGTTCGGCACCATGACCAAGCCCTTCCACCCCGGTGGTGCGGCCCGTGCCGGCCTGATGGCCGCCCTCATGGCGCAGCAAGGCTTCACCGCCAGCCCGCGCGCCATCGAGGCGCCGCGCGGCTTTGCCCAGGTGGTCTCCCCCAAGTGCGACTGGAATGAGATCCATGGTGAGCTGGGTCAGCGTTTTGAGATTAGCTTCAACACCTACAAACCCTTTGCCTGCGGCATCGTGATCCACCCCAGCATCGACGCCTGCGCCCAGTTGCGCGAGCGTGGCGTGAAGGCCGAGGACATCGAGCGGCTGGAGCTGCGCGTTCACTCGCTGGTGCTGGAGCTCACCGGCAAGAAAGAACCGGTGGACGGCCTGCAAGCCAAGTTCAGCGTCTACCACGGCTGCGCCGCCGGCCTGATCTTCGGTCGTGCCGGCGAGCCGGAATACGCCGACGACATCGTCAACCGACCCGACATGGTGGCCCTGCGTCGCAAGATCGTGGCCACCGTCGACGACCGGATAGACGAAGCCGCGGTGGAAGTCACGGCGGTGCTGACCAACGGCACCAGCATCGCACTGCGGGTGGACCACGCGATTGGCTCACTGGAACGTCCGATGACCGACGCCATGCTGGCGCGCAAGTTCCACGACCAGGCCGACCCAGTGCTGGGCGCCTCTCAGGTGGAGGCCCTGATCCAGGCTTGCTGGGGGTTGGGACAGGCCAGCTCGGTTCGGGCGCTGGTAGACCTGGCGAAAGCCTGGCAGTAAGCATGCCTTCGAGGCCTGCCAAAGCCCAGCAGGCCCCCTTGCATCGAGTACCCCCGGGGAACCAACGGGGGGTAATTCCCGACCAAAACCAAGGGATTACCCTTAAATCCAACAGGGATTAGCACTCGGTTGCCAGGAGTGCTAATATTACGCCATACGTATCCGAAAGGACTACACGCATGACTGCTCTGACGACCTCTCCTCAAGCCCTGGTGGCCCGCAATCCGTGGGCCCTGGTACCACCGCTGGGCCACCTGGACGCCTACATCTCGGCGGTGAACCGCATGCCCCTGCTCACGCTGGAAGAAGAGCAACGCTTTGCCCGCGAACTCAAAGAGCAGGGCAACCTCGAAGCCGCCGGAAAACTCATCATGTCGCACCTGCGCTTGGTGGTGTCAGTCTCGCGCCAGTACCTGGGCTACGGCTTGCCTCATGCCGACTTGATCCAAGAGGGCAATGTGGGTCTCATGAAGGCCGTCAAACGCTTCGATCCCGACCAGGGCGTTCGACTGGTGAGCTATGCGCTGCATTGGATCAAGGCCGAAATTCACGAATACATCGTGCGCAACTGGCGCATGGTCAAGGTAGCCACCACCAAGGCCCAGCGCAAGTTGTTCTTCAACCTGCGCTCGATGAAGCAAAGCCTCAAGGCCGATGCTGCCGAGCAGGGCATCACCCACCGTGATACCTTGTCGCAAGAACAGATTGACGTGGTCGCACGCGAACTCAACGTCAAGCGCGAGGACGTGACCGAGATGGAAACGCGCATGTCCGGTGGTGATGTGCTGCTCGATCCGGCCCCGCGTGACGATGGCGAGGAAGCCTTTGGACCCATCGCTTACCTGGCCGACGCCAACCATGAGCCCACAGCACGCCTCGAAGCCCATCAGCGCGACGTGCTGGCCACCGACGGCATTGCTGCTGCGCTTGACGCACTGGATGCACGCAGCCGTCGTATCGTGGAAGAGCGTTGGCTCAAGGTCAACGACGACGGCTCGGGCGGCATGACGCTGCACGAACTGGCCGCTGAATATGGGGTGAGCGCCGAGCGTATTCGCCAGATCGAGGTGGCGGCCATGAAAAAAATGCGCACTGCATTGGCCGACTACGCATAAAGCCAAGCCTCCTGAGGGGCGACCTCATTGACCTGGGTGGAGGCTGCACCGCCTGGGGGGATGGATTACTTCAACAGCAGGCGAATGTCGGCCACCAAGCCATCAACTTTGTTGCCATAGCGGCTGTACAGGCGCAGGCGACCCTGTGGGTCATACAGATAACTCCCGGCCGAATGATCCATGGTGTAGCTGCCTGGGGTCTTGCCATCCACCTTCTTGTAGATGATCTTGAACTCCTTGGCCACTTGCGCCAGGGCCTCGGCGTTCTCGGGAATGAGGGCCAGGAAAGAGGGATCAAAGTTGACCATGTAGGCCTTGAGCACCTCGGGGGTGTCACGCGCGGGGTCCACGGTGATGAAGAGGCCTTGCAGGCGATCGCCGTCGGCGCCCAACTGGCGCTTGATCTCCACCCACTCAGTCAGCGTGGTGGGACACACATCGGGGCACTGTGTGTAGCCGAAGAAGACCGCCACCACCTGGCCTTTGAAATCATCGAGCGTTCGCACCTGCCCATGCTGGTCAGGCAGTCGGAACGACCGCGCGTAATCAGCACCCGTGATGTCGATCGACACAAACTGCGGCTTGCTCGGGTCACAGGCACTCACCCCCACCAGCGGCGCGATGGCCAAAGCCCTCAACAGAGCGCGACGCTGAGACCGGTGCAGGGGTTGGCGCATCAGGTTCACAGGTAATGGTCGATGAGGAGGGCCGCAAACAGCAGGCTCAAGTGGATCAGCGAGAAGCGAAACGTCTTGCGCGCCAGCGCATCCGAATACTCGCGCCACAAGTTCCAGGCATAGAGGCAAAACATCAAGCTCAGAATCACCGCACTCACCAGGTAGAACCAACCGCTCATGCGGTAGATGAAGGGCATGAGGCAGGCCGCCAGCAACACCCAGGTGTAGAGCAGAATCTGCAAGCGCGTGAATTCGTTGCCGTGGGTCACCGGCAGCATCGGCAGGCCCGACTTGCGGTAGTCCTCAACGCGGTACAGCGCCAACGCCCAGAAGTGCGGCGGCGTCCACAGAAAAATGATGAGAAAGAGGATCAGTGCCTCAGGGCCCACATCGCCCGTCATGGCCGCCCAGCCCAGCACCGGCGGCATCGCACCGGATGCGCCACCAATCACGATGTTTTGCGGGGTGAGGGGCTTGAGGATGACGGTATAGATCACCGCGTAGCCCACAAAAGTAGCAAAGGTCAGCCACATGGTGAGTGGGTTGACCCAAGCGTACAGAATGACCGATCCGGCCAGACACAGCACAAACGAAAACAGCAGGGTGTCACGGTCACTCAACTCGCCCTTGGCCGTTGGTCGCCAGGCGGTGCGCTTCATGCGCGCATCGATCTGTTTTTCCACAATGCAGTTGAACGCCGCCGCCGCTCCGGCCACCAGCCAGATACCCAGGCACGCCAATGCGGCCAGCCCCACATCGTTCCAGCTGGGCACACCGGGCACGGCCAGCACCATGCCAATCAGGGCACAAAACACAATCAGCTGTATCACCCGGGGCTTGGTCAGGGCGTTGAACTGCCGCCACCGGGACGGGAGAGTAAGCGCGGATGTCGTCATGCGAAGGGCCGAGTGAAGGTCGGTGAGATTGTGACAGCCGTGGCGGCTCGCGAGGTGAACAGCGTCCAACTCAGACACAGCAGCAATGCCGCCGAGCCGCCGGTGTGCGCAACGGCCGATAACAAAGGCCAGTCGAGCACCACATTGGACAAGCCGGTCAGGAATTGCCACAGCAACAGGATATTGAGCCACCGACCCGCGGCCTTGAAGCCGTGCCGTTTCCAGGACCAGGCGAGCGCGCCCAGGAGTATCAGCACCGCATACGCCATCAGCCGATGGGCATAGTGGATGGCGGTCAGCGCTTCAAAATCCAAGGGGCGGCCATCGGAGGTCACGCCCAGATGACGCCACAGGCTGAATCCCTGTGAAAAATCCATCGCAGGCCACCAACTGCCCTGGCACTGCGGGAACGTGTTGCACGCCAGCACCGCATAGTTGGTGCTGACCCAGCCCCCCAGCAGGATTTGCAGCAGCAGCACCAGCACGGCGGCCACACTGAATTGCCGTAGCGCGACGGGCATGGGCTGTCGCTGCGTGACACCGCTGGTCAGACGGTGCAGCACCACCTGACGCGCCAGGAGCACCAGCAACACCAACCCCCCGAGCAAATGCAAGGTCACGATCGCCGGAAACAATTTGAGCGTGACCGTCCAGGCGCCAAACGCCCCTTGCAGGCACACCCAGACAAGAGTGGCCCAAGGCCACCAGAGGTTGAGGGACTCGCCGGGCACTCCCGAGGCATGCAACGATGGCGACGATCGCAACGCGGTCGACGAGGGCTGTGTCTGCTCTCGGCGGGCACGCCACGCCAACCAGGTCACAAACAGCGCTTGCGTGAGGATCAGCACCCCCACCGCTGCGGCCAGATAGCGATGGATCATCTCGATCCACGCCTTCTCGTGTGTCACCGGCCCCGAGGGCATCTGTGCCTGTGCCTCGCTGATCATCGCCTGCGCCCCCACCGGACTGGCGTGACCATAGCAACCCGGCCAGTCCGGACACCCCAGGCCCGAATCGGTCAAGCGGGTGAAGGCGCCAAACAGGACCAGGTCAAAGGTCAGAAACAAGGTGAGCACCGTCAGTCGCTGCAATCGTTGGGGTATCGGCACCTTGCGGTAACGCAGCCACACCCAACTCAGCGGTCCCAAAGCCAGCAGCATGCCGCTGAGCATGATGTGCAGCACGGGGCTCCAATCAATCAGGCGGGTGGTGTCCATGGGTCAGCGTCCCGCCTTGTCCCAGCCCGCGGCAGCGCGCAACAATCGCTCCAGGTCTTTTTTGACCAGGGTGGCTTGCTTGGCGTCGATGTCCGGGCCAAAACGCATCATCCACTCCCCTTGCGGATCCACCAAAAACCAGTGGTCGCTCAGGCTTTTGCCGGGTAGAGGTGACAGCCATTGAGAGAGCCGCTCGCGCGGCACGCGCAACACCACGGCTTCAGCCAAACCGGGCTCAATGGCAGCGGGCACCGGTAGGTCATCATCGATCAGCCACACCCAGTCGGTGCGGTCTCGCTCCCTGCCCAGGCCCGTGAGGATTTGCCGCTGCAGGTACAGGTGCTGCTGACACCGCTCATCACACGCGCCCGAGGACACACTGATCAGCAGCCACTGGCCTTTCAGGGCCGTGAGTTGCCCTTCTGCGCCTTGCAAAGTGCGCGTGGGCATCTCCGGCAAGGCTCGGGTGGGCTGAATCAGTTCGCCGTGGTTGCGACGCGCCTCGGGGCGTATGACGTAATAGGTGAAGTAGGACGCAATCACGGGCGCGGCACAGACCAGCAGCACCAGCAACATGCGCCAGCGACCTTGAGCCGCGCGCCGCTCATCGGCCTGCGCCACGGCCTGAGGATCAGGCAGGTCATAGACCGTCAGTCCCAGGGGATGGTCGGCGGAAGAGTCAGGACGATCGTGAGGCATGTCGAGCAGGCTGTATGAATTGGAACCACAAGGTCAGCACAAAAAGAAGCGCACACAAGGCAAACCATTGAAAGGCATAGCCCAAGTTTTTGTCGGCGGTTGACCCCACGGCGGGCCAGTCCCGACGCAAGCCTTCATCATCGTCATCGGTCTGGATCACGAAGGCCAGGACGGGGATGCCGCTGTCCTGCCTGAATTGCTCCAGCGTGAGATTGTGCCGAATCCTGGATGACCCCGATGCCGACTCCAGGGTTGTGGCAGCCTCCCCTGACTCGTTGCCCAGTGACAACAAGCGAGCGGGCTCAGCAGCCAAGACACCGTCCACGTCCACCACTTCCAGGTTGGTCTGCACAGGCGGCAACACGCTGCGGTCCTGCGAGATGCGCGGGGCCCAACCGCGTTGCACCAGCACCGCCGTGTCGGCGTCGAGTTGCAACGGGGTGAGCACCCAGTAACCGGCCTGCCCACGGTGGCTGCGGTTCTCCAGCCAGACGGTGTATTGGGGACGCCAGAAGCCTTGCAGGGACACGCGGCGGTGCATCAAGTCAGCGGGCAGCGGGTACTGGAGTCCCTGCAAATCGTCGTGGCCGAGTTCGGGTTGATCAGCCCGGGCATCGAGCACTGCTTGCTGGGCCAGCTTTTCGTCGGCGCGTGACAACTGCCAGCGCCCCAGGGATGCTGTCACGCCCATGGCCACCAACGCGCTCACAGTCACCACCCACCAGCGCAGACCGCGTCTGGCAGACGGGCCAGACGGAGAAGGAGCCTCAGAGGGGGCAGTCACGCGATAATCCTGTTCATGAAATGGCTTGTTGCTCTGGCCTTTGTGGCCATCGTGGGTAGTCTGGCGTCGGCGCTCATCTTCATGATGCGTGATGGACGCAATGGCGCTGCCAAAACCAACCGCATGGCCCGCGCACTGGGCATTCGGGTGGGGTTTTCCATTCTGCTGTTCGTGTGCATTTTGCTGGCCTGGAAACTGGGCTACATCCAACCTACCGGTATTCCTGCAGGTCAGTGACGCGTCGCTGCGAGCCATGTGACCTGCAACTGCGCTGGCTCACCTAAACAACACAGGCCGCATCAGCGGCCTGTCTGCGGTGGGGTCAGCCGCGAGGCTTACATCCAGTACACCAGGATGTACAGACCCAGCCACACCACGTCCACAAAGTGCCAGTACCAGGCTGCGCCTTCGAAACCGAAGTGCTTGTCCGCCG
>RFTK01000139.1 GCA_009923505.1 Betaproteobacteria bacterium | reverse complement strand
GTGCGGATGGGCGGTTGTGATACGCCGGGAAACCCATCTCGGCGATTTCGGGCGAGTCACGGAACCCTCCGTCGGTGACGACGCCGGCACACCCGCGCACCTTGAGTCGCGTGACGAGGATGGAACCCGCCGAGGCCGCGCGCGGGTTCTTGCGGCTGTCAAACACCATCACCGCACCGGGCGGGCATTGCTCCACGGCCACCCGCTGGGGATGGCTGCGGTCCTGAAACACGCTGATGGGGTTGAGGTCTTCGCGTGCGGGGATGTAGCGCAGCGTGAAGGCCTCGCCCACCATGTTGGGCAGTTGGTCGTTGAGCGGACGAACATCCTGAATGAACTGGTTGCGCAGTCCGCGCTTGAAGAGCGCGGTGCACAGCGTGGCAGTGCTGACCTTGAGCAGCTGGTCGCGGGTAGAGGGCTGGAGCGCCATGGTGATGCCTTTCAGAAAATGACCGGCTCGCTCACGGGCGCACCGAAACTGGTTTCCAGGTAATCGAAGTCGCAACCCTCATGGGCCTGCATGATGTGCTGGCTGAACATGTGGCCGTAGCCGCGCTCGAAGCGCTTGGGCAGGGGTTGCCAAGCCGCTTTGCGCCGTGCAAGTTCAGCGTCCGACACGTCCATGTGGATGCGACGGGCCGGGATGTCGATGGTGATGATGTCGCCGTTTTGTACCAGGGCCAGGGGGCCGCCGATATACGACTCGGGCGAGACGTGCAGCACGCAGGCACCATAACTTGTGCCGCTCATGCGCGCATCGCTGATACGCAGCATGTCGCGCACGCCCTGCTTCACCAGCTTGGTGGGAATAGGCACCATGCCCCACTCGGGCATGCCGGGGCCGCCTTGCGGGCCTGCGTTGCGCAGGATGATGACGTGGTCTTCGGTGACGTCCAGATCCGGGTCATCGATGGCCTTCTTGAGGCTGGGGTAGTCGTCAAACACCAGGGCCGGACCGCTGTGCTGCTGGTACTTGGCACTGCAGGCGCTGGGCTTGATCACGCAGCCATCCGGTGCGAGGTTGCCGCGCAGCACGGCCAGTGCCCCTTCCTGGTAGATCGGTTGGCTGAGCGGTCGGATCACGTCGTCGTTGTACACCTCGGCGCCCTCCAGGTTCTCGCCGGTGGTTTTGCCGGTGACGGTGAGGGCGTCCAGATGCAGCAGACCGCCGTCACGCAATCGGCTCATCAGCCCCTTCATGCCGCCGGCGTAATAAAAATCTTCCATCAGGTAGGTGTCGCCGCTCGGACGGATGTTGGCGATCACCGGGACTTTGCGGCTGAAGGCGTCAAAGTCGTCCAGGGTGATGGCGCAGTGCGCGCCGGCGCGGCGCGACATGGCCACCAGGTGGATGATGGCGTTGGTGGAGCAACCTTCGGCCATGGCCACCGCCAGGGCGTTTTCAAAATTCTTGCGGGTGAGGATGCGCGCGGGGGTGAGGTCTTCCCACACCATGTCGACGATGCGGCGACCGCAGGCTGCTCCCATGCGGGCGTGGTTGGCGTCCACGGCGGGAATGCTGGAGGCACCCGGCAGCGCCAGGCCAAGCGCCTCGGTGATGCCCATCATGGTGGCGGCGGTGCCCATCACCATGCAGGTGCCAGCGCTGCGCGCAATGCCGGCCTCCACTTCCATCCATTGTGTTTGCGTGATGTTGCCGGCACGGCGTTCGTCCCAGTACTTGAAGGCGTCCGAGCCCGAGCCCAGCGTCTTGCCTTTCCAGTTGCCGCGCAGCATGGGACCGGCAGGCAGGTAGATGGCAGGGATGCCCATGGAGAGTGCGCCCATCAGCAACCCCGGGGTGGTCTTGTCGCAACCGCCCATGAGCACCGCACCGTCGATGGGGTGGCTGCGCAGCAACTCCTCGGCCTCGATCGCCAGCAGGTTGCGGTACAGCATGGTGGTAGGTTTGACAAAGTTCTCGGCCAGCGAGATGGCCGGCAACTCCAGGGGAAAACCGCCGGCCTGGAAGATGCCGCGCTTGACATCTTCCACGCGCTCCTTGAAGTGGGAGTGACAGTTGTTGATATCGCTCCAGGTGTTGAGCACGGCGATCACCGGCTTGCCTTGCCAGTCGCTGTGGTCATAGCCCATTTGCATGGCGCGCGAGCGGTGGCCGAAGGAGCGAAAATCGTCGGGGGCGAACCAGCGAGCGCTGCGCAACTGGTCGTAAGTCTTGCGAGTCATGGTGGGGCTTTCTCGGAGAGGTCAGGAAGACAAGTCGCGAGCATAGTCGAACTGGCCCAGCCGCCGGGTGTGGATTTCCAGTAGGTGGCGACTCGCCCGAGACAGGGGGCATGTTATCCAGCCCATCAGAAGTGTTCGAGCGGCGAGCGGTCGATCAACGTTGACACAGCTAAGATGATCGGCCATGACAACTCAAGCCTTGAGTCCTCAACGCCCGGTGGTGATCGTGCTGGCCGCCGGTCGTGGCGAGCGTTTTCGCGCGGCGGGTGGGCAGACCGGCAAGCTCGAGGCAATGCTCGCGGGCCGCTCGGTGCTGGCCCATGTGCTGGATGCAGTGCAGCTTAGTGGTCTGGATTGCCATGTGGTGCGACCGCAGCACCTGGCACACACACCCGGGGCAGGCATGGGCGACAGCATTGCCTGCGGTGTTGGCGCCACAGCAGACGCTGTGGGGTGGTTGATTTTGCCCGGCGATCTTCCCCTGATCCGGGCTGACACCTTGCGTCGTGTGGCCGACACCCTCATGGCCTTGCCGCCCGGGCAGGCCACCGTGCAACCGCAATACCAGGGCCAGCGGGGACATCCGGTGGGATTCCGTCGCCCCTGCGCGGCGGCCTTGTGCGCCTTGCAGGGTGATGAGGGAGCCAAGCGCGTATTGCGCCAGTGGCCGGCGCATCGGCTGGAGGTGGACGATGAAGGTGCAGTGTGGGACGTGGACACGCCCGAACGGCTGGAGGCGGCAGCTCGCCGCTTAGGCAGCGGCGTGTGAGAGCAATTTTTCCAGGGCCCGGTCCCGGATGCCCAGTGCCCGAAGACTCTCCAGCGTCTGACGCGCGTAGTCCAGCGTGTGCCCGAAGCGACCGCCCACCCGGTCGCTGAAGATGGCGCGGTACTGCGCTGCACTCAGCACGCCCGTGTGGCTCGGGCTGCGATGCGGCAAGGTAAACGCCAAGGCCCTCACGGGTTCAGGATGCCCCGCTTCAAAGCGGCAACGCAACCACTGTGGCTGGTAAACCCCCGAGGGCATCTCGCGAGCCCATAGCTGATGCAAAACGGCTTCACCTTGCGTGCGCGGCACGCGCAACACCATGCCGCGGCACATGCCGCCTCGTAACAAAGCGAACACCAGGCCCGGGCGCTCGGGCGTGCCCCGGTTGACGCGGCTCCACATGGCCAGGGCGCGGTGCCAGCCGTGCACGCGGGCAAGGTGCTGTTCGGCCACCTCGAAATCGGGGCGCCAGATCAGCGAGGCATAGGCAAACACCCACAAATCCTGTCGACCTCCCCAAGTCCGCAACGCCTCCTCCAGCAACGGGGCCGGGTTGCGCACAACGGGATGGGCGGGCGGAGACAGCATGACGCTGCAGGGGTCTGTCAGGTGCGTTGAATCAACTCGATCTTGTAGCCGTCGGGGTCCACCACAAAGGCGATGAAGGTCGTGCCACCCTTGACCGGTCCGGGCTCGCGCGTGACCTGGCCGCCGGCTGCGCGAACCTGCTCGCACGCGGCCACCACATCCGGCACGCCTAAGGCAATGTGACCAAACGCGGTGCCCATCTCGTACTGCTCCACGCCGTAGTTGTAGGTGAGTTCGATCTCGGCGTGATCCGGGTTGCTGCCATAGCCCACAAAGGCCAGTGAGTACTGTTGATCAGGACGGTCGGTGGTGCGCAGCAGTTGCATGCCCAGGGCCTGGGTGTAAAAGTCGATCGAGCGCTGCAAGTGGCCGACGCGGATCATGGTGTGCAAAAGTCTCATGGGTGTCTGTGTGGAAGTGAGGAGAAAACTGTAACGCAAGTGTGGGGGCGCGGCGGGAGTCAGGTCGCCGAGTGCCAGATCTGGGCCAAGTGACGGGCGCGCTCGCCGACTTGCTGGGCACTCAGGCCGGGTTGGTAGAGGGATGAACCGAACCCCGCGCCCGAGGCGCCGGCGGCCCGGTAGGCAAGCAGGTTATCGGCTCCCACGCCCCCCACCGGCAGCAGCACGCGCGTGGGGGGCAGCACCGAGCGCCAGGATTTCAGCACCACCGGAGTGATCATCTCGGCCGGGAACACTTTGAGGCCGTGGGCCCCTGCAGCCAGCGCAGCAAAGGCCTCGCTGGGGGTGCTCACGCCGGGCACGCTGATCAAGCCCTGCGACACGCTTTCTCGCACCAGGTTTGCATCGAAGTGCGGCGACACGATCCATTCACCCGCGGCAGCCTTCACCTCGCGCACCGCTTGCGCAGACAACACCGTGCCGGCACCGATCAAGGCTTGCGGCACATGCTCGCGCAATAACGAGATGCTGCGCAAGGGGTAGGGCGAATTCAGCGGAACCTCGATCAGACACCAACCGGCTTGGACCAAGGCCTGGCCGATGGCCACCACCTCGGTCGGTTGCACGCCACGCAGGATGGCCACCAGCGGCAGTTGGGCGAGGCTGTGATGCCAGCGGGTTTCAAGGGCGTGGGCAGCGGTCATGGTGTGTGGTGGCGTAATGGGGTGGCCAAAGACAGGAGCCCGGTCCAGGTGGCCGTGTCGCCCAGGCGGTGTGTCTGGACACCGCGCAAGGCCAGGGCTCGGGCATAGCGGGTCTGCAAGGCGCTGGATCCCACCACCCACACGGGCCGATCAGCGCGGAGGTCTTGCCCGCGCACTTCTTCGCCGATCACCAGGCCTGAGAGGTAGCTCGCCAGGGCCAGGGGGGTGGCGCGCTCCATCAAAGCCAGGGTGCGCACGCCAAACAGATGGTGCAACACGCTGCCGCCTTGCAGGCTGAGCAGCACGCCTTGATCAAAATACGCCTCGTCCCAGGGCTCGTCATTCGTCATCGTGGGCAGGGTGCGACCGAGGATGGAGTGCTGACGCATCACCGCGTACAACTCGCCGGTCATGAAGGTGCTGAAGTGCTCGATGCGACCGGCGCGAACCCATACCCACTTGCTGTGCGTGCCGGGTAACACCAGTTGTGCATCGCGCAAGCCCTGCAGTTGCAAGACCCCCAGAATTTGCACCTCCTCGCCGCGCATCACATCCGGCGCATGCGGATGTTCGCAACGCAGGCCTGGCACCAGGGCGATGCGTTGGGGTTCGATCCAGTGCAGATGCGCCGCCAATTCGGTCTGACCAGCGGGGCAGGGGCAGTAGGGAGCCAGGGCCCAGCCTTGTGCGCTGCCGGCCATGCCGCTGATGAGACACAGGGCATCCGGTTCGTTCAGCCAGTCTCCGCACAAGGTCTGCAGGACCTGGGGGAAGCCCCCGGCGGGGACTTTCAGGATGCCCTGGTCGCTGTGGCGGGTCTCGAGAACTGTCTTCTCACGCGCAAAGGCCGCGCGCAGCGAACTCGTGCCCCAGTCCACCATCACCAGGGGACGCAGCGGCGCGGGCGCGATGGCGGTCATGACCTTCAACCCAGCAAGACCCGAACCTGGTCGGGTCGGGGCAAGGGAGCCACCGCCCCAAAACCTTGCACAGCCAGCGCTGCAGCAGCATTGGCGTAGCGCACGCCTTGGTCCAGGTCATCACCCTGCGCCAGACGCGCCAGCAAGTTGCCGGCAAAGCAGTCGCCGGCGCCCGTGGCGTCCACGCAAGTCACGGTATGGCCCGGCACCTGGCGTTGGACGCCATCTTCGCTCACGGTGGCGCCCAAGGCGCCGCGCTTGAGCACCACGCGCGAAGCGCCGAGTTGGTGCGCCCAGTCGATGATGGCCTGCGGGTCGTCCTGACCACACAGGGGTTGCGCGTCCTCCAGGCTGGGGAGAAACAGGTCGCACATCGACACCGCCTGTTGCAGACAGGCCCGGGCACGAGCCAGCGGCCACAGTTTCAGGCGCAGATTGGCGTCCAGCGACACCCGGGTGCCTGCCTGACGCGCCCACTGCATGGCAGCAAAGACGGCATCGCAGGCGCTGGTGGAAATGGCCATGGAAATCCCCGAGACATGCAGCCAGCGCGCTTGCTGCAAGCTGGCCTTGGCGCCGCTCTCGACCAGGCTGTGGGGTGACATGCGACTGGCGGCAGAGCCAGCGCGCAGGTAGCTGAAGGCATGGCCTTGCGGACCGTGGGTCACGAAATAGACCGCTGTGGGAGCCTCGCCATCGACATCGACGGTGGAGCTGTCCACATGCTCGCGGTGCCACAGACCTTGCAGCGCTTCTCCCCAGGTGTCGTGACCAATGCGGGTGAGGTAAGCCGTGTTGGCGCCGGCACGGGCCGCTGCAATGATGGCATTGCTGGTGTCGCCACCAAATCCTTGCAGGTAGTGAGGCTCCTGCGCTCGCGTCTGGTTGAACTCCACCATCGCCTCGCCCAGTGCGACAACGTCAAAACGCTTGACAGGCTGTGCAGGCAAAGAGGGGGTGGCCACCGCATTCATGGAATGATTATCTATCGTATGATGGCCGCCACCTGGATTGAGCCCCTGCCAGTGGGCCTGCCATTTGGACTGATGGAGACTTCTCGATGACCGCCCTGGAAACCCCTGTTGAAGTGCTGCGCGTGTCAGCCGTCCCCCCGTTTTTGATGACGGCTTTGCAAGAGCATTTCATGATGCACGACAACTCGCATATCACCGACCCCGGTGCCCTGGGCCGCGTGCGTGCCATCGTGGGGGGGGGCGAGTGCAAGGTGGATGACAAACTGTTGTCACTGCTGCCCAAGGTCGAAATCATTTCCGTCTGTGGCGTGGGCTATGACGGGGTGGATGTGGAAGCCGCCAAGCGGCGTGGCATAGTCGTCACGCATACCCCCGATGTGCTCAACGACGATGTGGCCGACATGGCCATCGGTCTCATGCTGTCCATCTCGCGCAAGATGCCGCAGGCCGACCGCTTTGTGCGCAACAACGACTGGGTGGACGGGCCTTACCCGCTCACCAAAAAAATGACTGGGGCCCGTCTGGGGTTGGTGGGCATGGGCCGCATTGGCCAGGCCATCGCCCGTCGGGCGCAGGCCTTTGACATGAAAATTTCCTACACCGCTCGCTCACCCCGCGCCGAGGTGCCCTACACCTTTGTGCACAG
>RFTK01000138.1 GCA_009923505.1 Betaproteobacteria bacterium | reverse complement strand
CTTACATGGTTGACCGCAACACGATTGCCGCAGCCGGTCCCTACAAACGCATCTGGATGTTGCAAAACTACCCCCAGCCCTACTCGCAGGGGGCGCAATCCCTCGCCATGCTGATGGAAGTGGAGTGCCCCAAATACCGGGTGCGTTTCAACCAGCTGGTGGCCCATGCCGGGCAACACCTGACAGGAACCCAGATTGACACCATCACCCAACCCGGCCCCTGGGAAGGTATTTCACCCGGCCCGTACCGCAGTGTCTATGACCTGCTGTGCCGCACCCACGACCCACGACTCGATCCACAACCACCGCAGCCTGCCCAACCCGCCAAGCGGTGAGGCGTCATTGGCTGAACATTTCCCTGACTTCCCATTTCTTCACTGAAGGCTCTTCATGACCCAAAACATTCCCCGCACCCATTCCCTAGACGTGAGCGACTTCAACCCCAGCGAGATGTATTTCTTGCTGCGTGACAGCATCCTGCCGCGCCCGATCGCCTGGGTCTCGACCATCAACCGCGACGGGGTGTCCAACATCGCCCCGTACAGTTTTTTCAATGTGTGCTGCCCCTCGCCCCCGGTGATGGGATTTTCTTGCGGCCCGCGGGGTGACAACCACCAGGACGGCACGCGGCGCGAAAAAGACACGCTGATCAACATCAAGGACAACCGCCAGTTTGTGGTGAACCTCTCACCCGAGTGCCTGATGGACGAGATGGTGGCCTCGGCCGCCGACTTGCCCCATGGCCAGAGTGAATTCGACTTTGCCCATATCCAGCAGGTGCCGTCTACCCGCGTCAAACCTCCGCGCGTGGCCTTGACGCCTGTGGCCTTCGAGTGCGAGTTGCTCGACATCCTCGACCTGGGGGCCAACCACTGGGTGATGGGCAAGGTGGTTCACCTGCACATCATGGAGAGCGTGTACCGCGGTGAACGCGAAGGCAAACGTCATCGCGTGGATTTGCTGGAGAGCGAAGCCACGCGCCCGGTGGGCCGCCTGGGCCGCGCGTTTTACAGCCGCATTCGTGAGATTGAAACGCACATGCGGCGGGATGGGCCGAACTGAACAGCACGCAGTTGTTGGGTTCGCAGCGCGCCTCAGCCTGTCGAAGTGATCAGTTCAGGCGGCAGGCGGTTTCGCTGCTGTCTCGGCGCCTGAGGCTGGCGACGCACTGCTGTCGTGATGAGGTGTTGTCTGCGTCGTGTCTGCCACTCCCTCGCTGGCAACATTCCCCGACTCTGGGGTCAGCGCAGGGTTGACCGGTGCGTCGGATGCTTCATCCGTATCCTCAAGAGGCTTGGGCATGCGCAAGCGAGCCTGGCGGTCGTTGATGTCGTCCTGCACCCATTTGTCATGCAGGTGCTTGGCTGTGGCCAGCGAACAGGCAAACACCATCCCTGCCTGGAACAGGAACATGGCCACTCGACCTTCAAAGGTGAGGCGATGTTCTTCCATCAGGTAGGGGGCGATGAGCGCCATAAACCCAAAGACCAGGGCAAAGAGCAAGTAAGGTGCTTCGATCTTCTTCATGTCACGGGGCGATACGACGTGAGGGCCAGTGCAAGGGCGCCCGGCTGTTAGCGCATGGCACAAGGCCCTTCCAGGTTCATACGCACCACTTTACCGCGAAAGTCGATGTCGTTGTAACCGCTCAGCAGGATGGTGTCTCGCTCAATGCGAATTTCGGTCACACGCCCAGTGTCGTTGTGACGCGCCCGCGCACCAATCGCACCGGCGGTGGTCAGGTTGGTGCCGGTGAAGGCCTCGGTGGTGAGGCTACTGACCTTCATCTCGTAGTAGCGCGATCCGCTCAACTTCAGGAAGATGTTCTTGCCGATGGACTGCATCTCCACCACCACCGTGGCGGGTTTGAGCTTACGATCTTCCAGCACGGGGATGGTGCCTTGCACCTCGCAACTCAGACGAAACGTCTGGGCCTGGGCCACGCTGCCTCCCACCCACGGCACCAGCACGACCAGGCCTGCGCACACCCAGACCCGAAGCCGTGGCGTGGTGACGCGGGCAGGCAGGCGCATGCCAGACCTCAGCGAACGGTCACTCGCATCAAGAAGTCGGACAGCATCTGGTTGAAGAGCGCCGGTTCTTCGAGGTTGATTCCGTGGCCACTGGCCGGGAAGATGCCCAGCGCCGCCCCAGGGATGGTGCGCTTGAGCATGAGCGAGGGCTCCAGGCACGGTTCGTCCTCGTCGCCGGTCAGCACCAAGGTGGGCACCGCCACGCGAGCAATTTGATCGGTCAGCGCATACAAGCTGGGACGCCGGCCTTGATAACCGCGCGCCGTGAGGGAGGAGCCAGGGGTGGAATGCTCACCCATCATGCGGGCAAACTCTTCATACCCACGCGGGTCCTTGCGTTTGAAGGCCAGTCGAGCAGGGGCCTGGCTGTAGGTCTTGGCCACTTCGGCCATGCCCTCAGCCTGGATGCGGTCGGCCAGTGCCAGAGATTCTTTCTGAAAACCCTCGTAGGCGCTGGGGTGCGAACCCGTGCCACAACCCGCCAGGGTGAGCGACAGGGCGCGGCTGTTGGCCGGGTCGGTGGCGTAGCGCATGCCAAAGTGCAGGGTGGCAAAGGCGCCCATGGACAAGCCCACCACATGCGCCTGTCGGATGTTCAGGCCATCGAGCATGCAGCGAATGTCCTCGCTCACGCGGTGTTGCGAGTAGTCGTCAGCGCTGGTGGGAATATCGGACGGGGTGTAGCCGCGCGCGCTGTAAGCAATACAACGGAAGTTGCGTGCGAAGTAGCGCATTTGCGGCTCCCAGCTGCGGTGGTCGCCGGCGTACTCGTGCACAAACAAAATGGGGGTGCCCTCGCCTACCGATTCGTAGTAGAGCTGAACACCGTCGTCGGTCTTGATGTAAGGCATGAAGGTCTCCTGAAATGGGGGCAAATAATGTGCGTGATTCGGTGCATTCAATGCTGCAATAGCCGCAAGTGTAGGGTGCCCCGGACGGGTTGGCTTGACCCCCGGGTGACTCGAGTCTGTGGTTGAATGTATGCCTTGATCATCATTAGCCTAGACACGAGGTGTGGCATGGATTTGGGTATACACAACCGTCACGCATTGGTATGCGCGTCCTCCCAGGGCATTGGCCTGGCCTGTGCCACGGCCCTGGCGCGTGAGGGGGCCCAGGTGGTCATCAACGGCCGCGACGCCGACCGCCTGGCGCAAGCCCAAGCGCAGATCCATGACAAAACCGGCCAGACCGTTCGCACCCTCGTGGCCGACATCGCCACCGAGACAGGACGACAGGCCTTGTTTGACGGTTGCCCCCACCTGGACATTCTGATCAACAACAACGCTGGACCGCCCCCCGGCCAGCTGGCCGACTGGGACCACGATGCCTGGATACGTGCCATCGAGTCCAACATGCTGGCGCCCATTTTGCTCATCCGCGGTTTTGTGCCGGGCATGCGCGCGCGCAAGTTTGGCCGCATCGTCAACATCACCTCGGCCATGGTGAAAAGCCCGCGCCCCCACCAGGCGCTGTCCACCTCGGCGCGCACCGGACTGACGGCCTTCAGCAAATCGCTGTCTTTTGAAGTGGCAGCCGACAACGTCACCCTCAACAACATCCTGCCCGAGCGCATTGACACGCCGCGTCAGGCGTTTTTAGCCCAGCGCCAGGCCGAGCTCAGCAACATCAGTTATGAAGAGGCCCGCGCTCGCTTTGCCAATTCCATCGCGGCCAAACGGTTTGGCACACCCGAGGAATTAGCCGACGCCTGCGTGTTTTTGTGCAGCGCCCAGGCCGGTTTTATCTCGGGACAAAACCTGCAGCTCGATGGAGGCTCCTACCCTGGCTTGATGTGATGCGCCAATGCGTGGTCGTGAGGCAGGACTCGCCCGATCACCCGCCTCATCACCCACCGGGTGAGCACCATCACCGGCCACCCCACCATGCCACACCCCAGGGCCACGGCCAACGCCTGGGGCGGCAACGGGGCTAGCTTGAGCGCTGCGGCCAACCAAGGCCAATACAGCGCCACCCACACGGCCAGCAGCGCCAACAGCGTCACCCCCCAGGCCATGGGGTTGGCGGGGCCGCTCAACCATCTGCCTGAGGGACTCAGCGCACGCGCTGCCATCGGCCGCGCGGTGCGGTTGGCAGCAATGAGCACACCATTGGCCATGACCAGCGACACCAGCACCATGGAGCGTTGCATCTCGGCCGTCAGGCCAGCCCCCGCATCACGTGTGGCTGAAGCGAACCATGATGTCTGGGATGACCACCCCGGCCAGCTGTAGCACAGGCCCAAGCCCCCCAGCACTATCAGGCCCTGCAGCGTGGCTTCGGTCAATTCCCAGCGCCCCATCAAGGCAGCCTCGGTATTGCGCGCGGGTCGCTGCATGATGTGGGGATCTTCCGGCTCCTGCTCAAACGCGAGCGAGCACGCCGGATCAATCACCAACTCCAGCAAGGCAATGTGCAAGGGCAGCAGCAAGGGTGGCCACGACAGCAGCATGGGCAGCAGGGCCACGCCCGCAATGGGAATGTGCACCGCAAAGATATAGGTCATCGATTTTTGCAAGTTGTCGAAAATGCGCCGTCCCGTGCGCAGACCTCGCACAATGGACGTGAAGTTGTCGTCCACCAGCACCAGGTCGGCGGCCTCGCGGGCCACGTCGGTGCCGCGCTGCCCCATGGCAATGCCCACGTGAGCTGCCTTGAGCGCGGGTGCATCGTTCACGCCGTCGCCTGTCATGGTGACGATGTCGCCATCCGCCTTGAGACACTGCACAATGCGCAACTTTTGCGACGGTGAAATGCGCGCACAGACCCGCGTGTGGCGCAACGCCAGTCGCAACTCGTCATCACCCAGGTGATCGACGTCGTGGCCTGTGAGGGTGTCCCCGGCAGGCATGCCCGCCTGATCGGCAATGGCCTGCGCCGTGAGGGAATAGTCCCCCGTGATCATCAACACCCGGATGCCCGCCGTTTGCGCATCCCGCATGGCCTGTTCAATGCCGGGTCGCAGCGGATCGCGCAACCCCACCAAGCCCAACCACTCGAGGTCAAAATGATGCGCGCTCGTGGGCCAGTCGGCTGGAGAGGGTGTGCCAGCCACGTCAGGTCCAGCAGGGGGTGGTGTCGGCGCAGTGGCAGGCTCTTCAAGGGCGGTATGCAGCGATCGCCCTTGCGCCACGGCCAGCACCCGCAACCCTTGCGCAGCCATGCGCTCAACAGCGTCCAGCCAGTGCACCTGCGTGGCCGCATCCAGGTGGCACAGGCTCATCACCGCTTCCGGCGCACCCTTGGTGGACACCGAATACGCCGACCCGGATGCTGGTTGCCACACATGCGTCATGGCGCGCAACTGCGGGCTCAGTGCATAGCTCTGCACCAGGGATCCGTCGCAGGGCCAGCGCCCGGTATGACCCAGGCTGGTGTGGCCCAGGCGATGAAAGGCCTGCTCCATCGGATCAAACGGTTGCGGCGCACTCGCCCGGATGGCATGCTCGATCAACGCGTGAAACTCGTGGGGCATCTCGCCCGGCTGCGTGTTGGACAAGTCGAGCCACAGCGGGTGTTCGGCCTGCCCCACAGCCAGCATCGCCACCTGCATGCGGTTTTCGGTGAGGGTCCCCGTCTTGTCGGTGCACAACACCGTGGTGGCGCCCAGCGTTTCAATGGCATTGAGCCGTCGCGTGAGCACCCCCTGTCGGGCCAAACGTTGCGCGCCTAAGGCCGGGAACAAGGCCAGCACCACCGGGTACTCTTCGGGGAGGATGCCCATGGCCAGGGCAATCCCCGCCAACAATGCAGCGAGCCAATCGCCCGTACGAAGCCCTTGCGTGATGACCAAGGTCGTGCACAACACCAGCGCCACCGTCGCGATGATGCGTACCAAGCGGGCCGTTTGTCGGTGCAAGGGCGTGGGCTCGGTTGGCAAAGTGGCCAGCGCGGAACCGATGCGCCCCATCTCACTGCGTGGGCCGGTCGCGGTGACGTGCACCACGGCCTGACCGCGAACCACATGCGTGCCTCCCCACACCTGCTGCATGCGATGGGCCTCCTGCGAACGATCCAAGCCTGACACTGCATCAGCACTTGGGCCAGCTGGCGCCACCTGGGGGCCGATCGCGGCCGCCTCTTTGCTCACCGCCACGGATTCGCCCGTCAGCAACGACTCGTCCACCTGCAGGTTGTCCGCCCACAGCACCAGCGCATCGGCGGCCACCCGATCGCCTTCGGACACGTGCAGCACGTCCCCACACACTACATCGCGTGAGGCGATGCTGCGGCGCTCGCCGTCGCGCGTCACCTGGGCCATGGGCTGCGTCATGTCGCGCAAGGCCTCGATGGAGGACTCGGATTTTCCCTCCTGGTAGAGCGTGAGCGCGATCACGGCCAGCACAAAAACGGACAAGGTCAGTCCCTCGCCCAAGTCGCCCAGCAGCATGTAGATCAACGCAGCCGCCACCAGCAGCGCAATCATGGGTTCGGCCAGCAATTCCACGCAACGGTCCAGCCACGAACGCTGGCGGGACGAAGCCACCTCGTTAGGCCCGTCCTGTTTCAAACGACGCTCAGCCTCTGCCTGCGTGAGCCCCGAAAAGTGGCGTGTCATGGAGCATTCTGAGCCGGACGACTCGCGATGGACAGTACCCATTCAACGGTATATCTCGGTCATTGATCGATCGATATAGTCCTGTCGAACCCGCTATGTTCAACACAGGGAGGCCCGCACATGAAGCACAAGGTGGAAGTTGGATTGATCAGCGTGATGCTCAGCCTGGTGCTGGTGTTGATCGGCCTGGAGCTGGGACAGGAGGTGGGACAACTGCTGTCTCGCGTGAGCCAGCGTCTGGCCCAGATCGCCCCGCACTCCTGAGCACGAGTCGCCGCGCGGAACCTGGGCGACGCTGCCAGCCCACAGCGAGCCCAACAACGGCTGCATTGCCCTCACAATAGCGCTTCTCGTGAGGACAAAATGGCAACAGTGACGGCAAAAGGCATGTTGGCGGGTGTACGCGTGATCGATCTCACCTCGGTGGTGATCGGCCCACTGTGCACCCAGATCCTGGCGGACCATGGCGCCGAGGTGATCAAGGTGGAAAGCCCCGTGGGCGACGTGGGCCGCCACCTGGGCGGCCGGGGTCGCTCGCCCGGCATGGGCCCGAAGTTTTTACATCTCAATCGCAACAAGCGCTCGGTCTGTCTCGACCTCAAGCAGCCGGCGGGCCGGGATGTGCTGGTGCGCCTGCTGCGTGACGCGGATGTCCTGGCCTGGAACGTGCGCCCCGCTTCCATGGTGCGGCTGGGGTTGAGCTACGAGGAAGTCTGTGACATCAACCCACGCATCATCTATTGCGGCATGTTTGGGTTTGGACAGGACGGACCGTATGCCTCGGTACCGGCCTACGACCCCATCATCCAGGGAGTGAGCGGCGTGGCCGGAC
>RFTK01000137.1 GCA_009923505.1 Betaproteobacteria bacterium | reverse complement strand
CGGTGGTCATCGAAAACCGACCCGGTGCGGGGGGTGGCATCGGCATGGGAGCGGCCGCCAAGGCCAAGGCGGATGGCTACACCGTGCTGCTGGCCCTGTCGTCATTGACCGTGATACCCGAAGCGGATGCACTCTTGGGGCGTGCGCCGATGTACGCCATCAACGACCTGCGTCCGTTGGCCCGGTTCACGGCCGACCCCACGGTGTTGGCCGTGCGCAGCGAATCGCCCTGGCGCACCGTGCAGGAGTTTGTGGAGGACGCCCGCAAGCGCCCGGGTGCACTCACCTATGGGTCCTCTGGCAATTACGGCACCATGCATGTGCCGATGGAAATCCTGGCACAAACGGCCGGCATTCAGATGACGCATGTGCCCTTCACCGGCGCTGCGCCGGCCGTGGTGGCCTTGTTGGGGGGGCAGATCGACGCGGTGTCGTCGGGACCTGCCACCGTGCTGCAGCACATCCGCGCCGGCAAGTTGCGTGCCCTCGCGCATTGGGGGCAGGGCCGTCTGGAGTCCATGCCCGGGGTGCCTGCTTTGCGGGACCAGGGCTGGGCGGCCGAGTACGCCCAATGGTCCGGGCTTTTTGTCCCGTCTGCCACGCCAGACCCGGTGGCGCAGCGCTTGCGCGCGGCCGCACGCATGGCCTCGCAGGATGCCCGTGTGCGTGAGGTCATACAAAACGCTGGCAGTCCGTTGCTCTATCAGGACACGCCAGACTTTGAAAAATATGTCCAGCAAGACGCCCGCGCCATGGTCGAGGTTGTGCGTCGCATGGGCAAAGTTCAATGAAGACAGGAGTTCATGTCATGAGGAAAGTCATTCAACAACTGGGGGGGGTCTGTGTGGCACTGGTGCTGTCCGCCCAGGTCTGGGCCCAGTCCTATCCCAACCGTCCCGTCAAAATCATCGTGCCCTTTGCCACGGGTGGTCCGGCGGACAACTATGCCCGCTTCGCGGCACTCAAACTGCAAGAGGCGCTGGGACAATCCTTTGTGGTGGACAACCGCCCGGGCGCCGGCTCGGTCATCGGGACCGACCTGGCAGCCAAGGCCGCGCCCGATGGCTACACCCTGCTGATGATGTCCAACACCCACACGGTGAACGAGTCGCTGATTCCCAACAAGCCCTACGCTTTGATGCGAGACTTTGTGGGCGTGGCACCCATCAATTACTCGGACCTGTTGCTGGTGGCGCACCCGAACACGGGCATCCAGTCCGTCAAGGAATTGATCGAGCGCGCTCGCGCGCAACCGGGTCGGTTGAACTATGCCTCCTCGGGTCCGGGCACGCCTTATCACATGGCCGGTGAATTGTTCAAAAACCAGGCCAAAGTGTTTCTGGTGCACATCCCCTACCGGGGCAGTTCGGGTGCGCGCACCGATGTGTTGGGCGGACAGGTCGACATGATGTTCGATGCTGTGACCACCATGACTGAACATGTGCGTTCGGGCAAGGTGCGCGCCATCGCCACCACCGGCCGTCAACGCTCCGAGGTGTTGCCGGATGTGCCGACGGTGAGCGAGTCGGGTGTGCCGGGCTATGAAGCCACCATCTGGGTCGGACTCATGGCGCCCAAGGGCACCCCCAAGGCCGTGATCGACAAGCTCAATGACACCCTCAATGCGGCCTTGCGCCAACCCGAGTTGAAGCAACAGTGGAGCCGCCAGGGGGCAACGCCCCTGGTCATGTCGCCGCCGGCCTTTGAGAAATTCTTGCAAGACGATATTGCCAAATGGTCCACGGTGATCAAGTCGGCAGGCATTCAAATGGATTGAGGGCTTCAGCGCTCAACAGCATGAAACAACTGCGTTTGATGAGCGGCGGTGCCGCACAAGGTCTGGTGGGCGCCCTGCGCGAGTCCTTTGAGCGTGAACATGCCTGTACGGTGAATGGCACGTTCGGGGCGGTGGGGTTGATGCGCGACCACTTGCTGGCCGGCGAGCCCAGCGACCTGATGATTCTGAGTCAGACGCTGATCGATCAACTGACGAAGGAAGGGCATCTGGTGGCTGGGTCGGCGCAGGCATTGGGCGTCGTGAAGACGGGCGTGGCGGTGCTGCCAGGCGCCCCGCGCCCAGCGCTGCATACGCCCGAGCAGTTGAAAAGCGTGTTGTCGCAGGCCACGGCGGTGTACTTCCCCGACCCTCAAAAAGCCACGGCCGGCATTCATTTCATGAAGGTGCTCGAGCAACTGGGTGTGCGCGAGTTACTGGCCGATCGCCTGTGCGTGTACCCCAACGGGGCCACCGCCATGCGCGAGATGGCTGCGCACGCCAAGCCGGGGGCGGTGGGGTGTACGCAGGTGACCGAAATCTTGTACACGCCCGGTGTGTCGTTGCTGGATGTGTTGCCCGAGAGCCTGGGACTCTCCACGGTGTACACCGCAGCCGTGTGCAAGCGTGCTGCACAGCCGCAGTTGGCGCGTGATTTGATCGCCACACTGGCCGGTGAGGCGGCAGCTCAGTTGCGCCGTGACGGCGGCTTTGTGTGAGGCCCCGCAGGGCCTGCAGGCAATGAGCGTGCCGGCTTGGCGTGTGCTCGGGCGTTAGCCTGCCAGCAACGCATTCACGCGACGAACATAACTTGCCGGATCCTCGGGCATGCCACCCTCGGCCAGCAAGGCCTGATCAAACAGGATGTGTGCCAGGTCGTTGAAGTGCACAGCCGAGGCATCATCAGCCAGTCGTTGGACCAACTTGTGCTCTGTGTTGACTTCCAGGATCGGCTTGACGGTGGGCGCGGGTTGTCCCGCCTGCTTGAGCATGCGTGACAACTGCAGCGACATGGCCTGATCCTGGACCACCAGACACGCCGGCGAGTCAACCAGACGGGTGGTCACACGCACGTCCTCAGCCACGTCTTTCAGCGCTTCTTTGAGCTTGGCCAGAGTGGGCTTGAAATGCTCGGCGGCGGTTTCGGCGGCCTTCTTTTCGGCCTCGTCTTGTAGCTTGCCCAGATCCACTGCGCCCTTGGCAACACTTTGCAGCGGAGTCCCCTCGAATTCGTGGAGGAAGCCCAAGGCCCACTCGTCCACGCGGTCGGTCATGAGCAGCACCTCGATGCCCTTTTTACGGAACACCTCGAGTTGCGGGCTGTTGCGTGCCGCCGCTGCGGTATCGGCGGTGATGTAGTAGATGGCCTCCTGGCCTTCCTTCATGCGGGCCTTGTAGTCGGCGAAGGACACCGACACGGTGTCGGTGGTGGAGCTGGCAAAACGAAGTAGTTTGGCCAGCTTGTCACGATTGGCAAAATCTTCGCCCAGACCTTCCTTCAGGACGGCGCCGAATTCGGCGTAGAAGCTTGAGTACTTGCCGGCATCGGCCTTGTCCTCGTCGCTGGCGTCTGCGGCGGGTTGATCACGGCGAGCCAGGTCTTCCAGCATGGAGAGCACGCGTCGGGTGTTGCCCTCGCGGATGGCGCGCACATCGCGGCTTTCCTGCAGGAGTTCGCGGCTCACGTTCAGCGGCAGGTCGGCCGAGTCCACCACGCCCTTCACAAAGCGCAGGTACACGGGCAACAGAACCTCGGCATCGTCCATGATGAAGACGCGCTTGACGTAGAGCTTGAGGCCACCGCGCTTGTCGCGATTCCACAAATCAAAGGGTGCTTTCGCAGGCAGGTACAGCAACTGGGTGTACTCGGTGCTCCCCTCGACACGGTTGTGACTCCAGCTGAGCGGGTCTTCCATGTCATGGCTGATGGCCTTGTAGAACTCGGCGTACTGCTCGTGGGTGATGTCTTTCTTGGCGCGGCTCCACAGTGCGTTGGCTTTGTTGACGGTTTCCCACTCGTCGGTGAGCACCATCTCGCCGGGCTGGTTGTTCTCGCCTTCCTGCCACGTTTCCTTGCGCATCAGGATGGGCAGCGAAATGTGGTCGGAGTATTTGGCGATGATGGATTTGAGTTTCCAGGTGTTGAGGTAGTCCTCGGCGTCCTCGCGCACATGCAGGATGACGCGAGTCCCACGATCTGCCTGGTGGATGGCTTCCACCTCGAACTCACCGGTGCCGCCGCTGCGCCAGCGCACCCCTTGCTCGGCCGACAGGCCGGCGCGGCGGGATTCCACGGTGATCTGGTCAGCCACGATGTAGCCGGAGTAAAAGCCCACGCCAAACTGGCCAATCAGGGCGCCCTGCTCTTTGGCGTCGGTCTTGTTGTCCTGGCTCAGGCGAGACATGAAGTCCCGCGTGCCGCTTTTGGCGATCGTGCCCAGGTGGTCAATCGCTTCTTGCTGGCTCATGCCGATGCCGTTGTCCTGGATGGTGAGGGTGCGTGCGGCCTTGTCGTAGCTCACCCGAATCTCCAGGTTGGGCGCGTTCTCGTACAAGGCGTTGTTATCCAACGCTTCATAACGCAATTTGTCGCAGGCGTCGGAGGCATTGGACACCAGTTCGCGGAGAAAGATTTCCTGGTTGGAGTAGAGAGAGTGGGTGACCAGGTGCAGAAGCTGGGCCACTTCGGCCTGAAAGGCATGGGTTTGTTTGGACATGGTGTCGGTCTTGAAGCAACAGAAGTCAGGGGTAAGTCCGTGTCACCAGGCGGCAGCGGACGTGAAAAAAACAACTGAGGACGCTGTGGCGCATTTCAAGAGCCCCAGGAACCACGGGTTTCGGGGCTGACGGGCTGGATACCGCCATGGGGCATGTCTGGACCCGGTGAAGATGATGCGGGTTGCCTCAGAACCCTTCATCCGGCCCAAGGTAACGCCACTGACCCACGGGCAGATGCCCCAGCATGACCCGTCCGATCCGGATGCGTTTGAGTCCCACCACCTGCAGGCCCACCAGTTCGCACATGCGCCGGATCTGGCGCTTGCGGCCTTCCTTGAGCACAAAGCGCAACTGTTCGGGATTTTGCCATTCGACCTGGGCCGGCTTGAGTACGTGGCCGTCCAGCGACAAGCCATGACGCAGCCGGGCAATCGCTTGGGGGGGGAGGGCATCCTGGACCCGCTCGCGCGTGTCGCCATAGGCCACCCGCACCAGGTATTCTTTTTCCACGCCGCTGTCCTCACCAATCAACTGGCGCGCAATGCGCCCATCCTGCGTCAGGATCAGCAAGCCCACCGAATCGATATCCAGGCGGCCGGCCGGTGCCAGCCCACGCAGCTGCGAAGGTTGAAAGCGGCGTGGGCTGTGGTCACCGCGCCAGTGGGTGCGACCTTGCACCAGGGTGACGGCAGGCGGGTGACCATCCTCCGCCTGTGCGCTCACATAGCCCACCGGCTTGTGCAACAGGATGGTGACGCGATCGGCCTGTTGGTCTCGCGCCTGCCGCTCCACCGTGATACGAGCCTGCGGTGAGACTTGCTGCCCCATGGTCGCGACAGCACCATCGACGCGCACCCACCCACGCTCGATCCAGTCGTCTGCCTCGCGTCGCGAGCACAGGCCGAGCTCGGCCATGCGCTTGTTGAGCCGCAGGGTGCTCGAGGCGTGTGCTGAGGTGACAGAAACAGGGGGGCGAGTGGACATGGGGGGACTTTACGCCTTGGGCAACCCAAAGCAACGCAGGCGCGCCAGGTCCAGCACGCGCAGGCCACCGTACTCGGTGCGGATCAGTTGTGCGGCCTGCAAGGTGTTGAGGGCCACGTTCACCCGTTGGCGCGAGAGGCCCACCAGGTACGCTAACTCTTGCTGGGTGATACGCAGCACTTCACCCACACCTGGGTAGAGCACCGGGTTGAACAAAATGGCCAGACTGCGAGCCACCCGGATATCCGGGTTGTTGATGCGATCAATCTCTCGCGCGGCAATGAACTGCCCCAGACGCTCGTTGAGTTGATTCATCACGAACCGGTTGAACCCGATGGAATGATCGAGCAACCAATGGAAGTGGTGTACCGGCAAGCCAGCGACCACGCTGGCGCGCAGGGCTTGAATGTTGTAGCGGTAAGCCTCGCGTTTGAGCACGGTGCCCTCGCCAAACCAACCGCCCGACGGTACGCCCGTGAAGGTCATGCTGTTGCCCTGCTCGTTGTCAGCGCTCATCTTGAGCAAGCCCTCGACCACCCCAAACCAGTAGGTGGCGGCCCGCCCTATCCGGCACACGTGATCACCGGGCAATGCGTCGCTCACGGTGATGGCGTTTTGCACTTCGCCGCGCTCACTGGCTGTCAGGTGAGCCAACCAGGGAACACTGGCCAGCTCCGAGGGCGTGGGCGCTCGGCGCCGTTGGTACAAGGTGAGATCGGCCGGCATGGGTGGACTTGTCAGACGAATGTCAGCTCAGCTAGGGGTATTCCCGGAAATGTCGTCGTAAAGACAAATAAACGTCAAAGTTGATTCTACGATCGGGGCCAGGCGTTATGACAGTCCGGTAGGCGACATCCCCATGCAGGCTGCTTCATGACCAACAAGGATACGACATGCACACCACGTTTCCCCAATTGCTATTGAACCACGCACGCCAGCGACCGACAGCGGCCGCCTTGCGGGAGAAGGAATATGGCATCTGGCAAACCACCACCTGGAGTGATCTGACCCGCATGGTCGAGCACTTGGCGTGCGGCTTGCATCAAGCAGGACTGCACCGCGGTGAGCATCTGATTGTCGTGGGGGCCAACCGTCCTCGCCTGTATGCCACCATGCTGGCCGCCCAATCGCTGGGTGCGATCCCGATCCCGCTGTATCAAGACGCCGCGGCCGCCGAATGTGTGTTCCCGATCAACAACGCCGATGTGCGATTTGCCGTGGTGGAAGACCAGGAGCAGGTCGACAAGATGCTGGAAGTGCGCGAGCAAAGCCCGCAGTTACAGCACATCTTCTATGACGATCCGCGGGGACTGCGCAACTACACCGAGGAGGGACTGGGTTCGCTGGATGAACTGCTGGCCGCCGGTGCCGTGTTTGCCCAGCAGCACCCGCAGTTTTTCCACCATGAGGCCGAGAAGGCGCTGCCCGGTGACGTGGCCGCGATGTTCTTCACCTCGGGCACTACCGGCAACCCCAAGGGGGTGGTGCACACCCATCTCTCGCTGATCGACCGCGCCCAGGCTGGTGCCGAGTTCGACCAGCTGACCGAGCAAGAGGACGTGCTCGCCTACCTGCCGCCGGCGTGGATCGGCCAGAACATTTTCAGTTACGCACAGTGGCTGGTGTGCGGCTATGTGGTGAATTGTCCCGAGTCGAGTGCCACCGTGACCATCGACCTGAAAGAGATTGGCCCGACTTACTACTTCGCCCCGCCGCGGGTGTTCGAGGGCATGCTCACCAGCGTGATGATTCGCATGGAAGACGCCAGCCATCTCAAGCGTCGTCTGTTTCGCCACTTCATGGACGTGGCCCAGCGCGTGGGCCCGGCGCTGATGGACGGCAAGTCCGTGGGCCTGCTCGATCGCTTGAGCTATCAATTGGGTGACTGGATGGTCTACGGTCCGCTGCGCAACAACCTGGGCTTTTCGCGCGTGCGCGTGGCCTACACCGC
>RFTK01000136.1 GCA_009923505.1 Betaproteobacteria bacterium | reverse complement strand
GGGGCAGTGGTCAAGGGGCGGCAGTGGTCAAGGCAGGTCGCGGATTGTGCGAGTCAGTGCTCAGGCCCGGCGTGAGTACGGCTGCATCAAAACCGCCAGTGCCGTGCAATCCCTGACTCGAAACCCCGTTCAGGTTCGTTAACATTCCCCCCATGCTTGTATTCATGCTTCGCAGGATGTTCCAGGCCACCCTGGTCATGCTGGTGGTCGCCTTGATCGCCTTCATGTTGTTTCAGTACGTGGGCGACCCCGTGTTGTTCATGCTGGGCCAGGACGCCACCCCAGAAAAAGTGCGCGAGTTGCGGCAGGAGCTGAGGTTGGATCAACCTTTCATCGTGCAGTTTGGCCACTTCGTGCTCAATGCCTTGCAGGGGGACTTTGGCATCAGCTTGCGACAAGGCGCCAAAGTCTCCACCCTGATCGCCGAGCGCTTGCCCGCCACGTTGGAGTTGGCGGTGTGCGCGGCCGTGATTGCTCTGTGTGTGGGTATTCCCATGGGGGTCTTTGCGGCCCTGCGCCCTCGCCATGTCATGACACGCGTGTTCATGACCTTGTCTTTGTTGGGCGTGTCGCTACCCACCTTCCTGATTGGCATTTTGTTGATCTTGGTGTTTGCGGTGTGGCTGGGCTGGCTGCCCAGCTTCGGGCGTGGGCAGGTGGTGCAGTGGGGGACCTGGAGCACTGGCCTGCTGACCCGCGATGGCTGGCTGCACCTGCTGTTGCCAGCACTCACCCTGGCTATTTTTCAGCTCACGCTCATCATGCGTCTGGTACGTGCCGAGATGTTGGAGGTGCTGCGCACCGATTTCATCAAGTTTGCGCGTGCACGCGGTTTGCCCGAGCCAACCATCCACTACGGTCACGCCTTGCGCAACACCCTGGTGCCGGTCATCACCATCACTGGGTTGCAACTTGGCTCCTTGATTGCTTTTGCCATCATCACCGAGACGGTGTTTCAGTGGCCTGGCATGGGTCTGCTCTTTATCCAGGCCGTGTCCCATGCAGACATTCCGGTCATGGCGGCTTATCTGTGTCTGATTTCCCTGATTTTTGTGACCATCAACCTGGTGGTGGACCTGCTGTATCTGCTGGTGGATCCGCGCTTGAAGGAGGCACGCTGATGGCGGTTCACAACGCACTGACGTCCTGGCGGGACACCTGGGCACGTGCCTGGGACAGCGATCTGGCCTACCACTTTCGTTGCACGCCCACCGCCTGGGTTGCCTTGGCCGTGGCCCTGGCTTGCTTGTTGGGCGCGTTGCTGGCGCCGTGGATCGCGCCGCACAACCCGTTTGACCCGGCGAGCTTGCAACTCTCGGATGCCTTGCTGCCCCCCGCCTGGAGCGATGGTGGGCAACTGCGGTATCTGCTGGGTACGGATGATCAGGGACGCGACATCGTGTCGGCCCTGCTGTATGGCTCGCGCATCTCGCTGTTGGTGGGATTGGCTTCCGTGTTGCTGTCAGCGTGCCTGGGGGTATCGCTGGGCCTCTTGTCGGGTTTCGTGGGGGGAGCGGTGGACAGCCTGGTGATGCGCATTTGCGATGTCATGTTGTCCTTTCCTGCCATCTTGGTGGCCTTGCTGATATCGGGTGTAGGACGAGCCCTGTTTCCCAATGCAGATGACTCGCTGGCGTTTGGTGTGCTTATTCTCTCCATTACCCTGACGGGTTGGGTTCAATACGCGCGCACGGTGCGCGGTGCCACGCTGGTCGAACGCAACAAGGAATACGTGCAGGCTGCACGCATCACGGGCGTGGGATCGCTCAGCATCATGCGCCGCCATATCCTGCCCAATGTGCTGGGACCGGTCCTGGTGCTGGCCACCATCCAGGTGGCCACGGCCATCATCACCGAGGCTACCCTCTCGTTTTTGGGCGTGGGGGCGCCGCCCACCTCACCATCGCTGGGCACGCTCATTCGCATTGGCAATGACTTTTTGTTTTCTGGCGAGTGGTGGATCACGGTATTTCCCGGCGCGATGCTGATGCTCATCTCGCTGTCCATCAACCTACTCGGGGATTGGTTGCGCGATGCGCTCAATCCCCGGTTGCAGTGAGGACAAGCCATGGCATTGCTTGAAGTCCGCAACCTCAGTGTCGAGTTTCCGCAGCGACGTGCGGTGCTCAAGGCCCTGGATCAGGTCAGCTTCAGCATTGAAGCGGGGGAAATTCTTGGCCTGGTGGGCGAGTCCGGTGCTGGTAAGTCGCTGACTGGCGCGTCCATCATTGGTTTGCTCGAACCTCCCGGACGCATCAGTGAGGGTCAGATTCTTCTGGGGGGCGCGCGCATCGACGACTTGTCGCCTGAGCAGATGCGCCATGTGCGCGGCAAGCGCATCGGTGCCATTTTTCAAGACCCGCTCACTTCGCTCAACCCTTTGCTGTCGGTGGGGCATCAACTCACTCAAACCATTCAGGCCCACCTGCCGTTGTCAGCCCAGCAGGCCTGGCAACGTGCTGTGCAGTTGTTACAAGACACGGGCATTCCTGCGGCGGCCGAGCGCATGACGCATTACCCGCACCAGTTTTCGGGCGGCATGCGACAGCGAGTGGTCATTGCCCTGGCCTTGGCGGCTGAGCCCGAACTCATCATTGCCGACGAACCCACCACAGCACTGGACGTGTCCATCCAGGCGCAGATCATCGAATTGCTCAAGCGCCTGTGCCGGCAACGCGGCGCGGCGGTCATGCTCATCACCCACGACATGGGCGTCATCGCCGAAGCCTGTGACCGCGTCGGCGTGATGTATGCCGGGAGACTGGTGGAGGTGGGGGCGGTGCAGCAGGTGATTCACGCTGCCCACCACCCGTACTCACGTGGTCTCATGGCCTCGATTCCGTCCACGGACGTGACACGTGAGCGTTTGCACCAGATCCCGGGCAGCATGCCCAGGCTCACGGCGATTCCCAGTGGCTGCGCCTTTCACCCACGGTGCGAGCGGGTATCGCCCCGTTGCCTGGCTGAGCGCCCGGTGCTGATGCCATCCGATGCCAGCCTGACCCACCACCCTGTGGCGTGCTGGCATCCCCTGCACGCCAACCATGCGCTGTCTGCGGAGGATTCGGCATGACGCGCAATCCTTTGGTGCAAGTGCGGGGTTTGAGCAAACGATTTGACGTGTCGCCGCCCTGGTTGAATCGGATCATCGAAGGCAAACCCCGACAACTCTTGCAAGCCGTGAGCGAGGTGGACTTTGACATTGAGCGCGGGCAAACGCTGGCGCTGGTGGGAGAGTCCGGTTGCGGCAAGAGCACCTTGGCGCGTTTGCTGGTCGGGCTGTATGCCCCCAGTCAAGGCGAGGTGCTGTTTGAAGGTGCCAATCTGCATGACACCCTGGCACAGCCGCAAGGGCGCGCATTGCGGCGGCGGATGCAGATGATTTTTCAGGACCCCTATGCCAGCCTGAATCCGCGCTGGCGGGTGCGCGACATCGTGGCCGAACCGCTGTGGGTGCATCAGACGGTCAAGACGCAAGCGCAATGTCTGCAGCGCGTGGGCGAGTTGCTGGAATCGGTGGGGCTGAATCCACTGGATGCCAACAAGTTCCCGCATCAGTTTTCCGGGGGTCAGCGTCAACGCATTTCGATTGCGCGTGCGCTGGCGTCACAGCCGGAGTTTCTGGTGTGCGATGAGCCCACGTCCGCGCTGGATGTGAGCGTGCAGGCGCAGGTGCTGAACCTCATGCTGGATTTGCAACGCGAACGGGGGCTGACCTATCTCTTCATCTCGCACAACCTGGCGGTGGTGCGTCAAGTGAGTGACCAGGTGGGGGTGATGTACCTGGGGCGTCTGGTCGAGATGGCCTCGACCGAGACCTTGTTTTCTCAACCCCGTCACCCCTACACCCGCATGCTGCTGGATGCGATTCCTAAATTACGCCCCGGCTCGCAGACGCGCTTACCCGTGCAGGGGGAGGTGCCCAACCCCCTGTCGCCACCCAGTGGCTGCGCCTTTCATCCCCGCTGTCCGCAGGCCACCGACCTGTGTCGGCAGCAACGCCCCGAGATGAAAAACTTTCAGGGCATTCGAATTGCCTGCCACGCCGTGGCTTGAGTGACGCCGCTTATTTCGCCACGGCCACGTACATCATCTTGGGTGCATCGTTGGAGTTGTGCACCATGGTGACGTTTTTCTTCATGGCCCATGGGCGCATCTGGTGGTGGATGGGCAGAGTGAGCACCTGGTCGCGGGTGAGCTCCAGCGCTTCTTTCAGCAAGCGGTTACGCTCGGCACCGGCTGGGCTCGCGTTGATGCGGTCCACCAAGGCGTCAAGCTGTGCATTGCTGACTTTGCCGAAATTGAAGTTGCCATCAGGGCCCTTGGTACGCGTGCGCACAATGGACTGCAGGGTGTACACCGCGTCGTAGTTGGCCACACCCCAGCCCAGCAGGAAGGCACTGGTGTCCATGCTCTGAAACTTGGCAGCGAAGGTGGCAAAGGGCATGGCGTTGAGCTTCACCTTCACGCCGATGCGGGCCCACATGTTCACCAGTGCCTGGCAAATCTCTTCGTCATTGACGTAGCGGTTGTTCGGACAATCCAGCGTGAACTCAAAGCCATTGGGGAAACCTGCCTCGGCCAGCAGTTTCTTGGCGCCTTCCACATCCACGGCAGGTGGCTTGTCGGAAGCTTCCGCATAGCCATTCACGCCAGGGGCCACCATGATGGCCGCCGGGATGGACAGGCCGCGCATGATGCTGCGTTGAATGCCGCTTCGGTCCATGCTCATGTTGAGCGCCTTGCGCACGCGCAGGTCCTTGAAGGGGTTGGGGCCCTTGGTGCCGTACTTGAGCTCATCACTGCCCAGGTCCATCACGATGAAAATCGTACGCACCTCAGGACCATCGAGCACATTCAGGGAAGGTGTGGTGCGCAGACGGTTCACATCCTGCGTGGGCAGGTCGGTGACAGCGTCCACGTCGCCGGCGATCAGGGCGGCAATACGGGTTGGGTCGGACTTGATGGGGGTGTAGATCACGTCGGTCACATTGCCGGGAGTCTTGTCCCACCAACCCTTGTTGGCTGTCAGAACAACACGCTGGTCAGCCACCCACTCCTTGATGATGTAGGGGCCGGTTCCATTTGCATTGCGTGACGCAAAGGTTTCTTCTTTGTTGCGGTAGTCCTGCACTTTCTCGGTTTTGTTCTTGACGGCCCACGCCTTGCTCATGATGAAGAAAGTGCTGAAGTTGTTCAGCATCACCGGGTTGGGGGATTCGCTGATAACGTCAATGGTGAAGTCGTCCACCTTGCGAATTTCCTTCACGCCGGCCACATAGATGCTCAGGGTGCCTTGTGGTTGACGGATGCGGTCGAATGAAAACAGCACGTCATCAGCGGTAAACGGGCTGCCATCGTGGAATTTGACATTGCGACGCAGGTTGAAGCGTACCGTGGTGGGGTTGACCTGCGACCAACTGGTGGCCAATGCGGGCTCGGGCTTGTAGTTGCGGTCAAAACGCACCAGAGGCTCATAGGCGTGTCCTACGATGTTGTTCGTGGTGGCGTGGTTTTGCGAGTGCGGGTCGAGCGTGAGAATGTCGTTTTGTGCCGCCCAGCGCAGGGTCTCGGCAGACACCGCCCCGGCCAGCCCCAAGAGCAGACTGGTGAACAGGGCAAACTTCAACACCAATTGTTTGACAGATACAGAATTCATGAAAGCTCCCAAGAGGCCGCGACCGGCTTTGCCAATGAAAGGATCAAGCCTAATCGGGTTGAGAAAGTTTGACAAGCGCAAGTACGCTGAAGTCAACCCGCCATGAGGCCCTTTGTGCTGCCCGTTTCAGGGAAAACCCCTGCGAGGGGCTGGGGTAGATCCCGACGCCAGACAGGTCATTTCTGGTGCGGTCCCCTTTCGCACCAGAATTTATAGTGGTCACCTTGTTGTTTCGCAAAACGTTCAGCAGCAAGGTGGCAATTGTTCATGTTGTACTCGCCACCCCCTGCGGCATCAAAAGTGAACACATGGAACCTGGCTGTTTCTCCAATGAGTGCGGATCTATACAGCGTGAAGCTCTCCTCCGAGGACGTACAGCCAGTAAGAACCAAAGCCAAGAAGAAGAGGGGTGGCCGCATATTGACTCTGTAGTTGCAGCAATTCAGGCCATTGCAGTTGCGAGAGAGGTTCGTGCAGACGCGTATTTCATCACTGCTGGGTGGGATTCTCTCTGCTGGGTGGTGCCCCCGACAGGAATCGAACCTGTATCTAGCGCTTAGGAGGCGCTCGTTCTATCCATTGAACTACGGCGGCGGTGAATGGATTTTAGAGGCAGGACAGATAACCGCTGAAGTGGTTTTATCAGAACGAGCGCAAGTTATTGCGTGTACCAAGGCTTTACAAAGGCACTTTAGTTTGTAAGCCAATAACCCATGCTCTTGGCATTCCAGGCTCGTAAAATTGGCCGATGGACTGGTTAACAATAACCGAGCCGATGTAGGGTCGGTTAGCTAGGTTATCTACACCCAGGTAAGCCTCTGCAGTAATCCGGTCTAGGGGGGTGAAACGATGCTTAATTCGCGAATTGAAAATTCCGTACCCTGAAGCGGACTCAGTGTTGGTGTCGTTGACCCACAAAGCAGAACGAGCCAACCAATCCAGGGTTATCTCAACGCCAGAAGCAGCCGGTCGGCCTGGGGAGCTGAACCCCCTCTCTGACCACTGAAGTGAAATATAGGCTTGTTGTTGCGGGATGCCAGGCATCGAATTACCGCTCCGAACTGGATCAGATAATTTAGGCAAGAATTCCTGATCGTAGTTGGCGCGCATGGAGGTTAGGGAGCCGAGTGATTTCCAGTGCTCGTCCCATTGATGGCGGCCATGAAGCTCCAGTCCTTGCCGCACAGTACGAGTTGCATTGTCAAATACCGCTCTTCCCCCGTCGTTGACGATGGAGACTATGTCGTTGTTGGTTTCGATGGTGAACCAGGCTGCGGAAAATTGGCTTTTAGCAGAGGGCGTCCATTTACTACCGAATTCGCGGTGCATGCTGCGAGCGGCTTTTAGGGTGGTATTGAACTTACCGCTGCTGGTTGATGAATAAGCAGCCTCTGACAAGGTGGGTGTTTCAAATCCCTTACCCTGATTTGCATAGAGGTTCCAGCTATCCGTTACATGCCAGGTAATACCGAGAACAGGGTTGGTTGCACGATATTGAACCGAGTCTGCAATATTTCCCGCGCCGAGGTCGTCCCGACTTTGGAAATCCACTCGGCTGCTGCGAACACCCGTTGTCAGCGTCCATCTATCAGCAAGGAACCAATTGGCCTGCGCAAAAAAATCTTGGTTGCTGGCCTGGTTCCATTCATTGCGGGTCGGAGTCCCCGATTGTTGACCGTTAGCAGCAGCGCCGCCCAAGGACTGGTACTGCAGATTGTTCCTGGTACCTCCATAGACGCGAGCCATCAGACTTAAATCACCGCCGAGCCGATGGTCGAAAACCAAGCCGAGCTG
>RFTK01000135.1 GCA_009923505.1 Betaproteobacteria bacterium | reverse complement strand
CCTTTCCAGCCCTGCTCAACGACACGTTTCTCAAAGCCTGCTGGCGCCAAGCCACCGACCACACCCCGCTGTGGTTGATGCGCCAGGCCGGCCGTTACCTGCCCGAGTACTGCGCCACCCGCGCCCGTGCCGGCAGCTTCATGGGACTGGCCACCAACGTGGACTACGCCACCGAGGTCACCCTGCAGCCCCTGGAGCGCTACCCCCTGGACGCGGCCATCCTGTTCAGCGACATCCTCACCGTGCCCGACGCCATGGGCCTGGGGCTGAGCTTTGCCCAGGGTGAGGGACCGCGCTTTGCCAAGGTGGTGCGCGACGAGGCCGCCGTGAGCGAGCTCGCCGTGCCCGACATGGACCGGCTGCGCTACGTCTTTGACGCCGTCACCTCCATCCGCCACGCCCTCCACGGCCGTGTGCCCCTCATCGGCTTTTCGGGCAGCCCCTGGACGCTGGCGTGCTACATGGTCGAGGGCGGTGGCTCGGACGACTACCGGCGGGTCAAGCAGATGCTGTACAGCCGCCCCGACCTCATGCACCGCATGCTGGCCGTCAACGCCGACGCCGTGGCCGCCTACCTCAACGCGCAGATCGAGGCCGGCGCGCAGGCCGTGATGGTGTTTGACAGCTGGGGGGGCGTGCTGGCCGATGGGGCCTTCCAGACCTTCAGCCTGGCCTACACCGAGCGGGTGCTGCGCCAGCTCAAGCGCTCGCACGCAGGCGTGGACATTCCCCGCATCGTGTTCACCAAGGGCGGGGGGCTGTGGTTGGAGCAGATGGCCTCGCTCGATTGCGAGGTGCTGGGCCTGGACTGGACGGTCAATCTCGGGCAGGCCCGTCGCCTGGTGGGCGGCCAGGTGGGGGGCCCGGGCAAGGCCTTGCAGGGCAACATCGACCCCATGGTGCTGTTTGCCAACCCCGCACAAATTGCCGAGCAGGTCAAAGGCGTGCTGGAGAGCTTTGGCACACCCCACACCGACCCCACCACCACCGGACCCACCCACATCTTCAACCTGGGGCACGGCATCAGCCAGTACACCCCGCCCGAGCATGTGGCCGCCCTGGTCGAGGCGGTGCACAGCCACTCTGGCCGCCCTGGTCGAGGCGGTGCACAGCCACTCCCGGCGCTTGCGCGAGACTTCTTAATGCCCTTGTCAAGCATCACGAAAGTGTTACTCTGCAGGCTACTTATGCACACTTGCGGGGCATCGTTGTATTCCATCCACAACACAGGGCCGATCTCGCAAAGTTCCCCCCAACTATCTCTAACTCCTTGATTTTTATAGGATTCGTGGCTTGCTAGATTTTCGGGCATCGTAAGCGATACCCTTGATTTTCCTGGCGTTGCCGGCCATCCTGGACAACTATCAACAAAGTTATCCACAGAAAAATTGGATGAATATCAAAGTCCCGATGAATCAAGCACTTAGGGGCGTTTTCTAAGCGCCTCATGAGCACCTCTTCGCAACTGCACCCTTGACATGGCCGTCTTGATCTCTGTATTGGTCCAGACCCCTGCCCACAGCGGGCTGGTTAGCGCCTTGCACTACGAGCACCCCCGGGAACTCCCGCTCGGCACCCTGGTTCGCGTGCCGTTGGGACAGCGCGAAACCCTGGGCGTGGTGGTGGCCACGCAAGACACGGACAGCCTGCCCGAGGGAACCCACCTGCGCCCCATCGCCGCTGTGCTCGAGGGCTTGGCGCCCCTTAACGCCCGCTGGGTTGAGCTGATCGAGTTTGCTGCCCGCTACTACCAGCGCAGCCCTGGCGAGGTGGCACTGTCGGCCTTGCCGCCGGCCTTGCGCGAGCTCAACTCCACCCAACTCGCACGCCGACTCCAGCGGACCAAGACGCCGGCGGCGGCACAACCTCAAGCGCCCAAGGCACAGACGTCTGCTGTCCGCCCCGAACTCACCGATGAGCAAGCACAGGCCTTCGAACAGATTCAGTCCGAACCTGGCCCCTTCTTGCTCTTTGGCAGCACCGGCAGCGGCAAGACCGAGGTGTACTTGCGATGCGTCGAAGCCCTGCTAGAACAGGACGACAGCGCCCAGGCCTTGTTGATGGTGCCCGAGATCAACCTCACACCCCAGCTGGAAGCACGGGTCCATGAACGACTGGCGCCACGCTGGGGATCCCAGGCCATTGTGTCCATGCACAGCGGTCTCACCCCGGCGCAACGGCTGCGCAGTTGGCTGAGCGCGCACAGCGGGCAGGCGCGCATCATCCTGGGCACGCGCATGGCCATCCTGGCTTCCCTGCCACACTTGAAACTGATCGTGGTCGACGAGGAGCATGACCCCAGCTACAAACAGCAAGAGGGTGCACGCTATTCGGCCCGTGACCTGGCGGTGTACCGTGGGCGGCTCGAGCAGGCGCGGGTGATTCTGGGGTCGGCCACGCCGTCGCTAGAAAGCTGGCAACACAGTGAGCCCGCCACGTCGGGGGGGAAGCCGCCTCGTTACCGACGCGTGGCCATGCCCTCCAGGATCGGACTAGGCGCCTTGCCGCAGGTTCGACGGGTTGATATGAACCTGCAGCCCCGGCAAACCGTGTTCTCGGGCGTGCTGCTGGACGCGATGCGCGAACGCGTGCGCGCCGGCGAACAAGTGCTGGTGCTGCTCAACCGGCGTGGCTACTCGCCAGTGCTGCACTGCCGATCCTGCGGCTGGAAAAGTGAGTGCGCGCACTGCAGTGCCTTTCGTGTTTTCCACAAGATTGACCGCACCCTGCGCTGTCACCACTGCGGCCTGACCGACCGCGTGCCCCGCCACTGCCCGGACTGTGGCGATGCCGACCTGGGCATGCTCGGTCGTGGCACCGAGATGCTGGAAGAGCAACTGGCCGAGTTGCTGTCGGGGCTGACACGACCCGACGGGCAGGCCGTTCGCATTGCCCGCATCGATGCCGACAGCACACGTCTGCAGGGTGCCTTAGAGCAACAACTGGCTCAGGTGCACGCCGGGGACGTGGACATCCTGGTGGGGACCCAGATGATCGCCAAGGGGCACGACTTTCGGCGCGTGGGCATGGTGGCAGCGCTGGACCCGGACGGCGCGCTCTTCTCCAGCGACTTTCGCGCCCCCGAACGGCTCTTTGCTTTGCTGATGCAAGCGGGCGGGCGCGCCGGGCGTGACGCAGCGTTGAATCGTCAGAGCCCCAGTGAGTTGTGGGTGCAGACCTTCCATCCGCAACACCCCTTGTTCGAGGCTTTGCGGGAGCATGACTACCCGGCCTTTGCCCAACAGCAACTGAAAGAGCGCGAACAAGCCGGCATGCCGCCCTTCAGTGCTCAAGCCCTGGTGCGGGCCGAGGCCCGCCAGCAAGAGGCCGCGCAAGCCTTTCTCAACGCCGCACGCGAAGCCGGGGAGGCCCTGTTGAGCGACATGCCTGGTCACGCTGACCTGGGTCCAGGGGAAGGGCTGACGCTCTTTGCCGCTGTGCCCATGAGCTTGCAGCGCGTGGCCAGTGTGGAACGCGCTCAGATGCTGATTGAAAGCCCCTCGCGCTTGCTCTTGCAGCGTTTCTTGACCCAATGGCACCCCATTTTGCACAGTTTGCGTTCGCGGCACCGCTCAGTGATTCGTTGGGCCGTGGATGTCGATCCGCAAAGCATCTGAAGCGCGTTGAGGCGAGTTGCGGCCTCATGCGTCCTCTTGCGACCCCAACAGCCGCGCACCTGGCCGACTGGTCGGCTCGGCGGGCCCTTCAACCGCGCAATAACGCCACAAACCCCGAGAACGTCAGAAACGCCGCGGCGGTGGACAGCAAAATGATGCGCGCAATCCGCCCGGTGTCAGCCCCAAACCGCTCAGACAGGAGAGCCACGTTACTGGCGCTGGGCAAGGCGGCCACCAGCGTGACCACCATCAGGGCAAACGGCTCAATGCGCACACCCCACTGCATGGCGGTGGTCCCCACCAGCAATACCAGCATGGGGTGTACCAGCAATTTGATGAAGGCGATAGGAACATAGTCGCGCAAAGGCATGGACTTGGGCACCGTCCCGCTGTCACTGCTGTGGGCCCGAAGGGCTGAACGAGCCAACACCGCCCCAATGGTGAACAAGGCCACCGGCGAGGCCGCGTCGGCCAGCAAACCGAGTGTCTTGTCCACGGGTGCAGGCCATTTCACCTGCTGCGCCGACGTGATGGCGCCCAACACAATGGCCCAGGGCATCGGATTGACCAACACGCCTTTGAGCGCCTGACGAGCAGCCTTGCCAGCCCCATGTTTATCTGCACCATCCAGTCGCGAGAGCGCAATGCACAAGGACGCGGTGAAAAGCAAGTCCACCACGATGCTCACGATGGCCGGACCGGCCGACGCAGCGCCCAGCAAGGCCACCAGCAAGGGAACCCCCATGAACCCGGTGTTGGGAAACGCCGCCACCAAGGCGCCAAAGGCAGCGTCGTTCCAACCAATGCGCTGGTTGCGGGTGACCATCACCACAAACCCCACCATCAGCAGGGCGCAGAACAAATACATCAGAAACAGGGGCACATCGAGCAACTGCGCAATGGGCGTGGATGAACCGAACCGGTACAAGAGACAGGGCAAGGCGAAATACAACACAAAGGTGTTGAGCCCCGGGATGGATTCGATGGTCAGCCAACGCCAGCGCGTAGCCAGGTAACCGGCCAACACCAGCGCGAAAAAGGGAAACGTGACTGCCAGGATTTCTGCCATACCCTCTATTCTGCCCGTATGATCATGCGCTTTGCCTGGACCGTGGCCTCGCCCACTGCCTTTGGCACTCCTGGTTCCCTCTGATGTCTTCCGGCTTGAATCTCGCGCAACAACAAGCGGTGAACTACCTGCAGGGGCCCTGCCTTGTCCTCGCTGGCGCAGGTTCGGGAAAAACACGCGTGATCACCCACAAGATCGCCCGTCTCATTCAAACCGGGCTTGAGCCGGAGCGGATTGCGGCCATCACCTTCACCAACAAGGCAGCCGCCGAGATGCGTGAACGCGCCCGCAGCTTGATCGGCAAACACGCGTCCCAGGTCCTCATCTGCACCTTTCACGCGTTGGGCGTTCGCATGATGCGCGAAGATGGAGCGCTGCTGGGTCTCAAACCCCAGTTCAGCATTCTGGACAGTGACGATGTGGTGAGCCTGCTCAAGGACGCTGGAGGCACCACCGATGCCGCCACTGCGCGTGAATGGCAATGGACCATCAGCCGCTGGAAAAACATGGGGCTCACGGCCGCACAGGCTGAGGCCTTGGCGGCAGACGACAATGAGCGCATCGCAGCGCGCATCATGGCGCGCTACGAGGAGCGTCTGAGCGCCTTTCAAAGCGTGGACTTCGACGACCTGATCAGCCTGCCGATGAAGCTTTTACGTGACCACGAGCAAGCCCGCCTGCGCTGGCAAGCGCGCATGGGCCACGTGCTGGTGGATGAGTACCAAGACACCAACGCCATCCAGTACGAGTTGATGAAACTGTTGGTGGGACACCCTCACCGACCCGACGCGCGTTTCACGGCTGTGGGTGACGACGACCAATCCATCTACGGCTGGCGCGGTGCCACGCTGGACAACTTGCGTCAGCTGCCGGTGGATTTTCCGCAACTCCAGCTCATCAAACTTGAGCAAAACTACCGCTCCACCAGTGCCATCCTGCGTGCAGCCAACAACGTCATCCAGCCCAACCCCAAGCTATTTCCCAAAACCCTGTTCTCAGAATTGGGGGAAGGCGAACCGGTGCGGGTGGTCGATGCCGATAACGAGGAGCATGAAGCAGAGCGTGTGGTGGCACGTATCCAGTCCCTGCGCGGCGGCACCACCGTGGAGGGCAGTGGAACCCTGCGAGAGTGGAAAGACTTTGCCGTGCTGTACCGCGCCAACCATCAGGCGCGTATCCTCGAGCAAGCTTTTCGCAAAGCCAACATCCCTTACAAAGTGTCCGGGGGGCAAAGTTTTTTTGACCGCGCAGAAATTCGTGATCTGTGTGCATGGCTGCGCTTGATCGTCAACAACGAGGACGACCCGGCCTTCGTACGTGCCGTCACCACACCCAAGCGTGGCATTGGTCATCAAACGCTGCAAAGCCTGGGGCAGTTTGCCTCGCAATACAAGCTCAGCCTCTTTGAAGCGCTTTTCAGCAACAGCCTGGGTTCGGTGCTGTCTACGCGCGCCATCGGCAGCCTGCATGAATTTGGCCGCTATGTGAACGACCTGGAATTTCGCGCACGCCACACCACCGGCGCCGAAGATGCGCAGCGTTGGCTCAGCGACTGGTTGAAAGACATCGACTACGAAAAGCACCTCTACGACAGCGAGGACAACGCAAAGCTCGCGGCCGCACGCTGGACCAACGTGCTGGAGTTTTGTGACTGGATGGCCAAGCGTTGTGGCGGTCAGATCGAAGACACCGCCGGCACCTTGATGGAGAGTGAAAAAAAGACGCTGCTCGAGGTGGTGCAAACCATTTCACTCTTATCCACCCTGAACGAACGCGAGCAAGATCAGAACGTGGTCACCCTGTCCACCTTGCATGCCGCCAAGGGCCTGGAGTGGCCACACGTGATGCTGATCGGTGTGGCCGAAGGCTTGCTGCCGTTTCGCCTAGAAGAAGAGGGCAGCGATTCGGCCAACGAATCCATCCTTGCGCGGCTGCAGGAAGAACGACGCTTGATGTATGTGGGCATCACCCGAGCTCAGCGCACCTTGGCCGTGAGCTGGAGTCGTAAACGCAAGAAAGGCCGCGAGATGATCAGCGCCCAGCCTAGCCGTTTTATTGGCGAGATGGCCTTGAACCCAGCTACTGCCAAAGAGGATCCACGGGAAAAACTCAAAGCCTTGCGCGCCGAGTTTGCACGCCGGGCGGCCACCGACACCCCTGCCACCTGAGCGATCTGCCGCAGATGTGATCTGAATGGCGCCCGTCAGGGGGAAAATTTCCACGCAAACTGGTACATCAACGCCGCGTTACCCAGAAAATTCAACTGCACCTGAAATCGGGACGACTCCCAGCCAATGGCCGGGATGAAGCCTGGCGAGAAGCCATTGTGGTTAAGCGGTACCTTGTCTTCGTAAGGCGACTTGTACCCATACAGCAACCCGGCCGTCCACTTCACAAAAACGCCGTCATAGCCCATGACGTCACGGTACACCTTGCCCCAGGGAAAGATGTAGTTGCTGGGCTGTCCAAAGGAGTTGCTGAAAAAAGTCACCCCAGCCAAGGCCCCGTCGGTTCGCTCGCGCTCGACGCCCAACAAAATCACCCGCTTGTGCTCTTCGCTGTAGGAGAAGTGGGTGGTGTGCGGGCTGAACATGACCCGCCACTGGTCGCCCTCACGAGACGAGAGGTTGAAACCATCCCAGGGGCCGGAAGGCTCTGGCGCCCGCAACTGGGCCGCACACGTCAACGGCCCGGAGAGCATGAACCCCAGCACATACAGACACAGCAAATGGGCAATTCGGAACATGGCCAGAGTTTAGTGGGAATACTGCCTGCACCAGCGAAGTCAACCGGAACTGGGGACGGAAACTGATGGTTTGGGGGGTGTTACAATACAGTACAGGCCCGGTAGCTCAGTTGGTAGAGCAGCGGATTGAAAATCCGCGTGT
>RFTK01000134.1 GCA_009923505.1 Betaproteobacteria bacterium | reverse complement strand
CTGCGAAGTGGCCAGGATATTTTGCAAGGTGTCGAGCCGGTTGTTGCCCGGTGCATCCGGGATCAGCAGCGTGTGGGCATCGACCACTTGCACAAAGCCAGGCTCTCCACCGCGGGGTGATGCATCCAGGTGGAGCTGTTCGCTACCGCTGGCGATGACCACAAAGGGCGAGAGTGCAACGAATTTCTCGATGTGGTGGTCGATGGCCGACACCTCCTTGCGCAACACGCGTGCAGTGGGTTCGGCGTACAGTGACCTCAGGTCTTCCAGGGTTCGCAGGGTACTCATGGCATTCAAGGATTTGGCAGGTTGGAATTTGCGAGCATACCCTCTGGCAACCGGCCTGAAAGCCGGGATAAACGCCCGGAGGCCGTCATGGTCAGCGCTTATGCCTGCGGGTCATGTGGCGGCCAGACAAACGAGAGGGGTTGTTTGGTCAAGAAGCGATGAACGGCTTCCTGGTGGGCCGTCGTGCCGGCAGCCATGCTCTGGGCATTGGCCTCGGTGGCCAACAGAGACGTCAGCCCGCCACCCAAGGCGTCTTGCAGGCTGCGCTTGATCAAGGCCACCGCCGCGGGCGAAGCGCCCACAAAACTGTTCGCCATGGCCTGCGCGCGCGGCAGCAATTGCGCAGGCTCATGCAGTTCCATCACCAACCCCAACCGCAGGGCCTCCTGTGCGCTCACGTCACGGGCCGAGAGCATGATCTCCTTGGCACGCTGCACGCCCACAATCCGAGGCAAAGAATAAAAAGCCCCCACATCCGGCACCAGTCCCACTTTCAGAAAGGACATATTGAACCAGGCGCGCGGCGTCGCCAACACAAAGTCCGCCGCCATGGCCAGACTGAATCCGGCCCCGGCCGCAGCGCCATCGACCGCGGCAATCACCGGCCTGTCCAGGGTCATGAGGTCGTACACCCACTGGTGCAGGGTCTGCATGCGACGTAACCAGCCCGAGTTGTCCAGGTTGGCACTGGCAATGTTGCGAAGGTCGCCACCAGAACAGAAGTGCCCACCCGCCCCGGTGATGATCACAGCGCGGATCGAGGTGTCGTCGCGAATGGTGCGTATATGGCTAGCCAACTCGTCGCGCATGGCGGGTTCCAGTGCGTTGCGCTTGGACGGGCTGTTGAGGGTCAGGGTGGCCACTTGATTCACCACCTCGACCTGAAGCAAGGCTGCACCTGATGAAGTCTCTGTCATGGAATTCCTCTTGGGCTCACAATGGGGGAACAGGATGGACCGGGGCGGTCGCGCCAGGAGATTTTGCCGCGAATAGGACAGGAGATCTGGCAGCCTCTGCCTGGCCTGATTGCCGCGGAGACGACAGCCCAGCGCAAGTTGCACGCTATCATGGATTAAGAAGAGCACCGTGCAGGTGCGTGCGTCCGACCTTTACCCTAGGAGATCGAGCATGTTTTCAATCAAGACCGCATGGCTACTGGCCGCCTCCTGGTGTGCCATCTGGACCGGCTTTGCCCAGGCCCAGGCCTATCCCAACAAACCCATTCGGGTCATGGTGGGCTACGCGCCAGGGGGGTCGGCCGATGCCGGTGCTCGCCCGTTGGCCAAAGCCCTGGAGCCTCTGCTCGGCCAACCCATCATCATCGACTACAAGCCCGGCAACGCCGGCGGTGTGGCCATGGACCTGATCGCCAAGGCGCCCGCCGATGGCTATACCCTGTACTTCTTTGACAGCGGCCCGCTCACGGTCGCGCCCCACATGGGCAAGGTGACTTATGACGTCAACAAGTCCTTCAGCGTGCTCGGCCACGTGTGTGGCAGTGGCAGCATGCTGGTGGTCCACCCGGGCACCCCGTTCAAGTCGGTCAGCGAGGTGGTCACGACTTCCAAGCGAGAACCCGATAAGTGGAGTTACGGCACATCTGGTGTGGGCGGTCCTCACCACCTCTCCGGGGAATACTTCAAAAGCGTGACGGGTGCCGTCTTGCTGCATGTCCCCTACAAGGGTGGCGGTCCGGCCATGGCCGACCTCATGGGCGGCCAGGTGCCCATGCTGTTCTCCTCGCTGGGTCCGGTGGTGTCGGCGGCCAAGGCGGGCAAGGTACGCCCCCTGGCGGTGACGTCGCTCAAGCGGTCCAATGCCTTTCCCGATGTGCCCACCTTGGATGAACTGGGCTTCAAGGGTTTTGAATCCGTCGCCTGGTATGGCTTGATGGGACCCGCTGGATTGCCTGCCGAGGTCGTCACCCGTTTGACACGAGCCTTGAGCAAAGTGGGTGAAGACAAGGCCGTGATGGACCAGATCAATGCCACCGGTTGTGATGCCGAGATGTTGTCTCCGGACCAAACCCTGGAGAAGATCCGGGCCGACTCTCTTAAGTGGAGCAAGGTCATCAAGGACGCCAACATCAAAGCGGAGTGAGTCGGAGCAGGACTCACGAGTGCTTTTCCGTGCACCTACGACTGTGCGAGGCGTTACTGTCGTTCCACGACGAGTCTCTTCAAAGTTATGTAAAACCCACCCATTTCCTCATGGGATCATAGGGGTTGGGTTGAAGATGAGAATCCGCGTGATATCACGCCATGATGTATGCCCGCCATTCGACTTGCGCTTGTGTTCCCCTGCCTTCTGACCCTGTGGCTTTCGCAGGCGATGGGGGCCGGCGTTCCTGCCACCGATCCGGCCCTGGTGGCTGAAACCACCCAGTTTCGTGAAACCGGTCGCTATGACGAGGTGGAACAGCGTTGCCGCGACTGGCCACGGCGATACCCGCAGTGGGTCAGATGCGAAACCGTGGGTCGCACCGCTGAGGGCCGGACGATACGAGCCCTGGTGATCAGCAAGGGCGCCCCGCTGTCACCACGCCCCCGCCAGCAGCACCCCGTGGTGCTCTTGATTGGAGGGGCTCACGCAGGCGAAATTGATGGCAAGGATGCCGGCCTCATCCTGCTGCGCGAATTGCTCGCGTCCAACCAGCCCAACAACCCCCTGCAACACCTGACCGTGGTGTTTGTGCCAGTGTTCAACGTGGACGGCCACGAAAATCGTGGGCGATATTTGCGACCCAACCAGAACGGCCCGCTCGAGCCGGGTGACCGCTTGACCGCCCAACGGATCAACCTCAACCGCGACTGGATGCTCGCCCAAACCCCGGAGATGCAAGCCATGCTGCGGTTGGTGCAGCGCTGGGACCCGGATGTCACCCTGGACCTGCATGTGACCGATGGCATTCGCTACCGGCACAACGTCGCCATCTCGCACGCCCCCATGTTCAGCCCACATGCTGAGGTACAAAGTGTCTCCAAGCTCTTGCTGCAACAGGTGATATCGCGCCTGACCCGTCGCGGGCATGCTCCTCTGGATTTTTACCCGGTCTTGAATGACCCTGAAGACCCGAGCCTGGGCATGACACAGGAGGTGGACACGCCCCGGTTCTCTCATGTGTACGCCACGATTCGCAACCGCATTGGCTTTCTGGTGGAAGACCATGCCTGGGACGACTATGCGGCTCGGGTGCGAACCTGCAAGGCCACTGTGCTGGCCAGCCTGGAGACCATCGCCGCGCACCGCGACACCTTGATACGTACCCTGGCAGAGGCCGACGTCAATTCTCAGCGTCTGCGCGGCACTACCTTGCCATTGGACTGGTACAACACCGCCGACATCGGACCGACCCAATCCAACGGCAACATCGAATTGCAGGGCTACCGATACGAGGTGTTTGATGAGGCACCGGTGAGTGCAGGACGGGGCATTCGTTATGACATCACGCAGCCGGAGACCTGGAACATTCCCTTGTTCAACCACATCAGGCCCCTCCCCCAGGCCATGCAGACCTTGCCTGAGGGTGGTTATCTGGTTCCTGCGGGATGGGCGGCCATTGTTCGGCCCTACCTGAGCCAGCACGGTGTGCGCCATCGGGTCATCGCACGCGCCCTCAAAGAGATGCGAGTCGAATCGATGCGGGTGCAAGACGACGATGTGGCGTTTGAACCTCGTCCTTTTCAGGGGCGCACGCGTACCCAGGTGAATGGTCGCTGGGCCACTGACACAGTGACCCTCCCGCCTGGCTCCCTGTTTATCCCCATGGATCAGCCAAACGCATGGCTGGCCGCGCAATTGTTGTTGCGCGATGCAGCGTTTGCCGCCGACCCCCAGGCGAGGCTGAATTTCTGGATATCCAAGTTACCACCGCACGATCCTGGCTACAACCTTTACCCAATTTTTCGTACCGCATCGACTCAGCCCTGAATCCGCGGCCTCCGCACCAGGACCCACTGGATCGGTCACAGCCGGACCGTCACGGGTGTGGGTGTGGGGCTGGAGACACCCCCTGCCAGGTTCCATCACCCCCTCTGCAACACCGACATAGCGAGGAAGACAAGCAGGACACAAGTCCCGCGCGTCGACTGGCACCACGGCCAACCGCCAGGTCATCTCATGACCCTCCTCACAGATACCGATGGATACGGCGTGACACACGCCCGGCTGGTTGCGCCTCCAGCACCCAACACCCACGGTCGAAGCGTACGTGCTTGCGATCCCATCTTCCGTCTGCTGTCACACACCACCTGACATGTGCTCAAACTGTGATCAGGCAATTTCCAGCAATTTGGAGACTCCTTGCTGAGCCTTGGGCAAGGTCAGTTCGAGCACGCCGTTTTCGTAGCGCGCCTTTGACTTGGCCTGGTCCACTGAGTCGTCCAGCAGCAGGGTTCGCGCCACCCGTCCGTGGTAGCGCTCGGAGCGAAGCACTCTTTCGCCGTCCTTCTCCTCCTTCTCGCGCTTGACTTCTGCGCTCAGGGACACCTGATTGCCTTCAATGGAGACCTTGATGTCCTCTTTGTTGACACCGGGCAATTCGGCCGTCACCACGAATTGCTTGTCGTCCTCCTTGAGGTCGATGCGCATCATGGGCTGGTCGTCCATGAGACGAGCCATCGGCCGCCAGGCCAGACTGCGAAAGAAATCATCCTTGAAAGGGTCGGTATGTTCGCCAAAGGGGTTGAGTCGGTTGATGATGTTCACGAGATACTCCGTCGGGTTCTGAATGACAGGAATCACCATTGATTCCTGGGTTCAGTGTCGGCATTTCATGCCCGATATTCTGTGCACCATCCCACGCGTGCAGCAACGCCGCCCAACCCATCAATGGTTGGTGACGATGGCAGGACCGATTTCCTGCAAGGGACCGAGAGGATTGCGCTGTCTATCCACCTGATTGACCTCCGGCTGCCCGCCCCAGGAGCGGTACACCACCACACCGTCGACACTCAGCACCAGCGCATTGAAGCGCCAACCGGAAGTCACCGTCTCACGCTTGAAGTTGATGAAGTCGAGCCAGAACGAGCCGACTCGATCCTTGTGAATGCTGGTGATGCTGTACTCCAGCCCCCGACAGGCATCATGCGCCTCGATGCAGTGAACAATGCCTGGCGCCAGGTCGTGCTTGGCCAGCACGCTACCGCCCATCACGCGTCGGAGGATGTCGGCATAGGACATCACCACCGTGTTGGGTTGTTGCACCGTGTCCAGGTGCAGGTCTTTCAAATCCTGCACGCGCGTGCGACCCGGCTGAATCGACTCAATGGCCCGTCGGGCTTGTTCAAATGTGGTGAAGTAGACCGGATCCGTGCTGGCCTGGGGCAACCAGCTCGCGCAACCCTCAAGACCCAGCGTCACGCCCAGCAACCAGCCCATCCACAGAAGTCGTCGTACCACCATGAACGCAGTATGACGACATGGCGAGTGTCAGCCACGTCTGCCAGCGCAAACTCAGCGATAAAAAACGTCCAGCTTGCCCTTGAGCTTGATCAACAACGGGTTGCCGCGCCGATCCAGGGTCTTGCCAGCGGGAACCTTGATCCAACCCTCGCTCAGGCAGTACTCCTCCACGTCGGTCCGCTCCTTGTCATTGAAGCGTATGCCGATGCTGTGCTGCAACACAGACTCGTGGTAGTGCGGGCTGCGCGGGTCGATGGAAAGGTGGTCCGGCAGGTCCGGGCGGGCGGGGGTATCAGTCATTCAAAAATCATAGCAGAGCCCCCTCAGGCCTTGGCGGGCTTGAGTTGGCGCAGCAAGTCCTGGCTGGCCATGGCGAGCAAGCGGGTGTCGTTGGACACGGTGCGCAGCGAGAACCCGCGGGCCTGCATGCGACCGGCATAGTCAATGGGGTTGCAATGCATCACGGTGAACTTGCCGGCGCGCTGGGCCGCGGCGTGGATCTTGTCCACGGCAGCCAGTAAATCCGGATGGTCCAGCCCGGTGATCGGATCCAGACCCAAGGTGAGGCTCAGGTCGGAGGGTCCGATGTACACACCATCGAGCCCGGGTACTGACAGAATATCTTCCACCGCCTCCACCGCCTGGCGCGTCTCCACCATGGCCCAGGTGAGCACGGTGCTGTTGGCGTGTTTCCAGTAATCGTCCCCCGCATACAACGGGGCACGGGTCGGGCCGAAGCTGCGTGCTCCTTGGGGGGCATATCGGCAGCAGGCCACAAACTCCTCGCACTGGGCGCGGGTGTTGATCATGGGGCAAATCACGCCATAGGCCCCCGCATCGAGCACGCGCATGATGAGAGCCGGATCCAGCCAGGGCACCCGCACCATGGGGGTCACCTCGGTGCTCGAAATCGCGCGCAGCATGTTCAGGGTTGTGTCAAAGTCTGCCAGCCCATGCTGCATGTCAATCGTCAGCGCATCCCAGGCCTGGCGTGACATCAACTCTGCGGCCGCCACACTGCCCAGCGTCAACCAGCCGTTGAGCAAGGTGGGATCCTTGGCGAGCATGCGCTCTTTCAGTCGATTGGGTTTCATGCGTAGTCTCTCCTCGTGTTAACCGTTGAAAATTCATCACCCCTGGCGTTCAAGCCAGGCGCAAATGACAGCCTGGGTTCAAGTGCGCCCCCACGGGGTCAAGCGGACAAACAGGGCCGTGCTCACGCCATACACCACCATGGCCGCGCTGATGAGGGCAAACATGGCCCACACCGGGGCTTGTTCCTGCACCAACCACCATCCGCCCACCATCACCATCACCAGCCGCAATGTACCGGCCAATACCGGCCCCAGCAATTTACCGGCTCCCTGGGAAGCGAAATACAGACACAGTCCCAGCGCAAACAAGGGATAAGCGGGTGCGACCCAGAAAAAGTAGCTGCCCGCATAGGCAATCACCTCGGGGTGATCGGTGAACAACCTGGACCACTGGTCCGGAAATACTGACACCAGCAACCCCAGTGAGCCGACCATGAGGGCCGACAGAACCCCGCCTGTCCAGGCAACCTGGCGCGCCCGCTGCACCAGACCCGAGCCGATGGCCATACCCACCATGGGCACACAGGCCACGCCAATCGCAAAGGTGATGGGGATCATGAGGAATTCGAGCCGCATGCCAATGCCATAGCCCGCCAGCGCCTCGGTGCCCAATGAGGCCACCATGCGTGTCACGATGACAATGGTGAGCACCGTCTGGAGGGAAGAAATGCTGGCGACGGCGCCTACGCGCAGGATGTCCCGAAAATAGTCGCGGCGCAACGGGGTGCGCATGTTCAGTCGCAACCGCCCCTGCCCTGTCACCAGGTACCAAGCCAGGTACACCCCACCCAGTG
>RFTK01000133.1 GCA_009923505.1 Betaproteobacteria bacterium | reverse complement strand
TCGGCCCAGGGCGTCATGGTGTGCATGACAAATTCCAGACTCTGCTGCTCGATGTTCGAGAACGTCGCGCGATCTAAATCGGCAATCATGTGTGGTGGCACACGGAACATTCGAGCGATATCTGTTATCTGGAACTTGCGCAGCTCCAGGAACTGGGCGTCCTTGTTCGTGACCCCCACCTCATGGAACTTCATGCCGTTTTCCAGCACCAGGACTTTGCCCCGGTTGGAGCCGGACTGCGCCGCCTGGTAAGAATCCCTGAACACCCGCTTGGCCTCAGGGTCCTTGAAGGTGCCGGGAAATTCGATCCAGCCGCCCGTGGGTTTGGCGTCGTTCGTGAAGAACCTCGCCCCGTAGTCCTGAGCGGCCAGGGCCATGCCCAGACTCTCGCGGGCCAACTCGATGGGGCTCATGCCCATCAGACCGTCCGAGGACAGGCCGCGCAGGTGCCAGATCTGCCCGCGTGGGAATACGGTCTCATCCCCGTTTTGCATCCGAACCCGGTACCGAAAGTCCCCGCTGTCCATCACCTCCACGCGCACCCGGTCGGGGTGAATCGGCATGAGCTCGGTGATTTCTCCCTTGGGGTTGGCGATGATCTGGCAGAAAGCATTGCCCCTCAGGGCCAGGTGTCCCTGAAGCATCTCGCGCCACTCAAAGGGGTTCTGGAACCGGTTGGGCTTGCGGGCAAGGAGGCCGTAGAGCCAGTGATCGGTCACCCGATCCTTGCCTCCGTCTTTGCGCTGGCGGTACACCACCACCGGAAGAGACGCCATGGTCTCCGACAGGATGCGCACACAGGCATATACCGCTGCGAGCCGCAACGCCCCGTCAGGCGAGACGCGCATGCCTGAGGCGCTGCGCACCGACACCGGCTCAAAGAAGAAGTCTCCCCAAGGGGATCGGTCACTGCTCGAAGCTCTGAATCGATCGATGAATGTGAAAAGTCCCATTGCCTCAGAGCACCATCAACTCATAGTCGGATCCGAGCACCACCGAGTCCCCCGGTTTGATCGCCCTTGAGAGGGCCATGATCAGTGCCACGATGCCGTCTATCTTGTTTTCTGCTCGCTCCTTGCGTGGATAGATGTTGTCTTTGACGTCCAGGTGCGCCACCACGTTGCTGGCCATCCAGGCCAGTACCGGGTCGCCGTCATGGACGAGCTTCTTTTGCAAGACCAGGGCTTCAAGCGTCTTCATCGGTTCGCTGAAGTTCAGCACCGTGGGGCGCACCTCGATCATGGGCAGGCCCTCGGCCAGCATCCGGGTCGAGAGCTGCGTGGCCTGGAACGGGTCAAAAGCCACCGCCTGAATCTCAAAGCGCGTGGCCATGTCCAGCAGGTCCGACTCGATCCAGCCAAAGTCGATCACGTTGCCCGGGGTGACGATGAGCCGACCCGAATGCATCCAGCCGCCGTACTGGCTATTGCCTGCACCGTTGACCGTGTCCTCGGGCAGGTAGTACTTGCCAAAGGTCACGTAGGCGTCCGAAATCTCCGGATGCCTGAACACCGCCACCAGGGCGGCAATGTCCGTCTTGCTGGCCAGGTCCAGGCCAATCCAGCAGGGCTGGCCTTCGAATTGCTCAATGAACATGCCGTTCTCGGTACAGGCGTCCCAGGAGCGCATGTCCATCCAGGCTGTGTCGGCGTTCACCCATTCATTGAGGTGCTTGGTCTTGAAGTTGTTGACGGCGCTGGGCAGCTGCATCGCCTTGGCCTGCAGCGGCCCGAGCACCTCGGACCTCACCGAGATGCCCCAGTTGGGGTTGGCCTTGATGAGCGACTCTTCGGTTGTCCAGTCATCCCCATCGTCCAGCCCATAGATGATCCCGAACTGGGTGTCATCCTCGAACACGCCATCGAGCAGCTTGGTCACAAAAGACCGAACCTCGTAGCAGATGCCCGCGCGGTTGCTGCCCGCCGTGGTGATCACCCACAAGAGCGAGTTGTCCCGTTTGCCGGTACCGGTTTCCACCACGTCATAGACCGTGCGGGTCTTGTGGGCGTGGAGTTCATCCACGCAGCCAAAGTGAATGTTCAGACCGTCCAGCGTGGAGCCTTCGGCCGAGAGCGCCTCAAACTTGGAGCCCGTGGCCATCACGTTCATGTTGTGCGCCCCGACATTCACCGAGAACCGGTTGCGAAACCCCGGGCTGCGGCGTGCCATGGTCTGCGCATCCCCGAACACAATGCGGGCCTGGTCACGGGTGGTCGCCAGCGAATAGACCTCAGCACCACCTTCACCATCGGCTGCCAGCATGTACAGGCCCACCGCAGACGACAGAGTGGACTTGGCATTGCCTCGTGGCACCTCGATGTAGGAGCGGCGAAAGCGCCGCGTGCCATCGGCCTTGACCCAGCCGAACACCGTCGAGAGGATGAACACCTGCCACGGCTCCAGCGTGATGGGCTCTCCGGCAAGCGGGCCCTTGACGTGCGGCAGTCGCTCAATGAATGCGCACAGGTTGTCCGCCGGGTAGTAGGTCTTGCCGCTCTTGCTGGTGAGCTTGGGATTGAAACGGTAGGGGCTGGCCTTGCCCTTGTACTTTTTCAGATCACTGAGTTGCCTTTGGCAGGCGGCCTTCACCCACTTGCACGCCAGGATCTCTCCGGCCACGACTTTCTCTGCGTACATCTTGGCAATGTCCGCATAACTGCCTTGAGCCATTGAACTTATCCCGCAATATCGGCCCAGGGGTCATCATTTGTCCCAGGCTCTTGTGCAACATGGACCCTTGAGCGTGACGCGGGCGTGAACCCCATCTCAGCTTCGTAGCCCTTCATCTCCTGGGCTAGGTCCCGAATGACGTCCATCAGAGGCGAACGGCGCAAGATGCCGCTGGGGGTCTTGATGATCATCCCCGCCACCCCCGAACGATTGATCTTGGCCAGCGCCTCCCGGTACAGCCCGGCGCAATTAGCCCAGCGCTCGAGCACGGCCGCATCCAGCGAAGACAGCAGCCCCGGCGGAGCGTTCTCTACCGCGTAGGTCCACGCTTCCTTGGCGATGTCGGACATGTATTCCGGCGGATCGCCCAGCTTTCCCATTGGGCGGGGCTCGTTGGGGTTGGTGCGGCACTTTTGCAGCGTCCCCTTGATCTTCTTGACTGCAACGGGAAGGGGTTTACGACCGGCCATGTGGACTAAAAAAAAGAATTTCAATTTGCACGCGCAAAAAATTGCGCAAGCGCACGCATCTTTGGGTACCAAACGTAGAGATTCAGACCCCCTACCCCCCTGCACTGCGCCGCGAAGTCTCCGCAGCGGTCTTGCGGTTATGGCAAGGCACGCACAGTGCTTGCAGATTGGCTGCATCCAGGCGCGCACCACCGTCTTTGATCGGCACAACGTGGTCAACCACCGTTGCAGCGACCGTTAGCCCTTGGTCAGCACACGCCCGGCAAAGGGGGTGCAGGCGCAGGAGACTGGCACGCAAGCGCCGCCAATTCGCTGATTGATAGAACCCGACCTCGGTATCAAAACTACGCCTTGCGCGGCCGTAATCCCGATGGACAAGTGAGCGGTGGGCGGCGCAGTAGCCAGGCGTTGAAAGCACAGCCATACAACCCGGATATCTGCAAGGCGTAGGCGCACTTCGCGGCATATCAATCGTCTTTCAAGCAACAAGCGACACGTCGCGACATCAACTTGGCTTCTTCTTGAATCAGAGCGTCAATGCTCTACATCGCAACGCACACAGGAGATTGCAATGACCACCGAAGCCGCCGCCACCTTCACCCTCGACGAGCTTGGATTCATCCAGCTTGCCCTCAACAAGGTCCTGGTCGCCGTCGCCAACGGCGAGCTTGACCTCAACAACCTGGCCCGCAAGGAACTTGCCAACCGAGGCTTGGACAAGCAAGGCAAATGGGTTGGCTTTGACAAAGCCAACCAGATCCACAACGCATGAGGACGCACACCATGAAACAACCCGACAAACACAAAGTCATCGAGAAGATCGCGCTCGACCACCTTTTCATCCAGACGCTGGAAACCCAGCACCGCGATCGGCTGGACTTTCATGACGTCTCGGTCTGGGCTGTCAAGAGCGCGCTTGAAGCCGCCTACGCCGCAGGGATCGCAGCAGCACAAAACACATCAGCAACATCGAAAGGCAAGAAATGAAACTCACGGACACCCAGCGCAGCCTGCTCGAAGCAGCGGCCAAGCATCCTCAAAAACTGTTGACCGACTTCCCGGCCAACCTCAAAGGCGGCGCACTCATCAAGGTGCTCACCGCCCTGGGCAACGCAGGACTGATTGCCCCGCACAACAAGACGCCCGAGGGCAACACGCAGTTCGTGATTTCCACCGCAGGCCTGGAAGCGATTGGCTTGACGCCTCAGCAACCACCCAAGCAGCGCGAGGGCACCAAACAGGCCACCCTGATCGAGTTGCTCAAACGCCCAGAGGGCGTGAGCCTGGCCGAGATGGTTCAGGCCACCGGCTGGCAGCAGCACACCGTGCGGGGAGCCATGGCAGGCGCCCTGAAAAAGAAACTGGGCCTGAACATCGTGTCAGACAAGACCGATGGGCAGGACCGCAAGTACCGCATCACCACCGAAACCGTTTGAGCCGCCTATGAAAACATTGACGATCACCATCGAGCGAAAGCCAATCACCGTGAATTTCGACGGCAAGAGCCTCGAAGTAGATGAACTGAGCATCCGACTACCCTTTGGCAGAAAACCCACTGACATCACAGAAATCGCCGCTTACGGTGACTACACGGTCTATGTCTCCGACACCCGGGAGATGACGGCTGAGGAATTCGACGGCTTTGCGATGAACCTATTGAAGTCACGCGACTGGCTCAAGGGCAAAGGCGGCTACATCGGCAACGGCAGACTGTGTGTAATGGTTCACGCCCCAGGTCGCCCTTACCTCTTCATTGACCCATCGGGCGGGGATTACGCCCGGTACGTTGCTCGCTTGGGCTGATCTGTACGCGAATTTCACGGGCAACTGAGATCAGGCGCCCTGCGCCACAGGGGCCTCTTGAACCGGTGCATCGCCAGCACTGGTGGTCAGTTCGGCGAACTTCACGCCATCCTCCGAACGCACCGCCTGCAGACCGGTGTACTCCTCCCAGCGCTTGACGATCACATCCACGAACTTGGGATCGAGTTCCATGAGCCGTGCCTGACGCCCGGTCTTCTCGCAGGCAATCAGGGTGGTGCCCGAACCACCGAAGAGGTCCAGCACGATGTCCCGGCTCTTGGACGAATTCTTGATGGCCCGCTCAACCAGCTCGACCGGTTTCATGGTCGGATGCAGGTCGTTGACCCGGGGCTTGTTGTAGTTCCAAATGTCCGACTGGTCCCGGTCACCGCACCAGAAGTGGTCAGCGCCTTGCTTCCAGCCGTACAGGATCGGTTCGTACTGGCGCTGGTAGTCAGCCCGGCCCAGGGTGAAGGTGTTCTTGGACCAGATGATGAAGGTGGACCACTTGCCACCGGCATCCAGCCAGGCCTTTTGCAAGGTGTGCAGCTCCGAGGAGCTCATAGCCACGTAGCAGCCGCCCTTGGTGACCATCAGCAGGTTCACGCAGGCGTCGTACAGGAATTGGTAGAAGCCATCGCCCAGTGCGTCGTTGAGGATGCGCCGGTCCTTACCCCGCATCTTGTCCTTGGCGCTGTTGCCATAGTCCACGTTGTAGGGCGGATCGGTGAATGCCATGTCCGCGAGTTGCCCACCCATGAGGCGTTCCACATCTGACAGGACCGTTGAGTCGCCACACAGGAGGCGATGGCTGCCGAGAATCCACAAGTCCCCAGGTCTGGATACGGGATCTACTGGTGCTTCTGGGATTGCGTCATCTTCGGTCAAACCACCGCCTGCTTGATCACCATTGAGCAGGCGCTCAATCTCATCGTCCCCAAAACCGAGCAAGTCAAGATCAAAGTCAACACCTTGGAGCTCTTGCAATTCGAGCTTGAGTAGTTCCTCATCCCAACCCGAGTTCAGCGCAATACGGTTGTCGGCCAGGATGTAGGCCTTCTTCTGTTCGGGGCTCAGATGTCCCAACTCGATGACTGGCACTTCTGAGAGCGCAAGCTTTCGAGCCGCAGCCAAACGACCATGGCCAGCGATTACGCCTTTCTCTCCATCGGTCAGGATCGGATTGGTCCAACCGAATTCACGAATGCTGGCAGCAATCTGGGCGATTTGTTCTTCACTGTGGGTGCGGGCGTTTCGCGCATACGGAATGAGCGAATCGACCGGGACCATTTGGATCTCGAGTTTCATGAGCAAATCAGGGGAGTAGTGCTGCCCTTGATCGCAGTGAATGCGCCAACAGGAAGCAGAAATGAAAAGTGGAAAGGAATGTCTTGCACACCTTTCCACACCATAGCTGAAACTGTACGCTCAAACGGGGTGAAATGCTGCACTCAGAAAACGGTGCTTCCCCCGCGCATCCCCGCACGAGGATCAAATCATCTGCATATGTACTTTTAAATCCGCCAAATTACTTTTTACCTGAACGCCATCACTGGTACAAGTCTTTGAACATCAGGATTGTTTCTCTGACCTTTTGCGCTTCGCGTTCTTTCTTTTCGGACAGGCTCTCGAGGAACCCAACGCGCTCATAAAACGACAACACCCGGTCATGATTGACCGCATCAACCGTCAGCAAGCGAACCGCAAAGGGCGCTGATGATGCAATACCGCAAATCAAGTCAATGAGGTATTCGCCGACCCCGGTGCTCTGCATCGACTCGACCACTGCGAGCTTTGTGAGTTTGACAGCGGGATAGAAGCTGATCGGTGCGTCAAATGGCAAACCAAGATCTGTTCGCTCACCACCGCTCAAGTGAACCGAGTCGGCTGTCAAACTGAAGTATCCGACTGGATCAGGAATGTCTTCGTGGAAAACAACAACCGTGCTCGTCAGGCCATGTTTGTCGTAATCACGTGCGTCTTCGTGCAAAAACTCATCCAGCTGGGGACGACCACACGAAAACTGCTTTAGTACCTCGTCTTCAACATCCTGAATGTGCCGAAGAGAGATCTTGCTGGCATTAACGGCCATTCACCTTGACAGGCAAAGGCCGGGCAAATGCTTGACGAGCTGCTTCTGCGAAAGAAGCCAACTCTGAACGCCGCTTTTCAGACAAGTTAACCCGACCGACCACCTTGAGTAAGGCTCGGCTCGCATCCGCATCTAGGCGGGGCGTTGCTTTAAAAGCAGCGGGTTTCATAAAAAAATCCTCAAAGGGCATTCCATGGACTATTCCACAAACCCCCACATTATCCAACATTTGCCCGAATTTTGCACATTTTTGGCCACTACCCCGTGTTGAGCTTGGCCACCACCAGCTCCAGAGCCTTCTTCCACCGCCTGGCCGCCGTGTTCCGATCACAGGCAAAACGCCTGCCGATCTGATGCCACTCGTAACGCTTGGCCCGCATCCACACCAGATGGCGTTGCTCTTCCTCCAACCACTGAACCCAGCGCATGGTCTCAAGCATGCGCTCTACTGCATCAGGTCCGGGTGGCATGGGACGGTAGACACGCTCAGGGTCTGGATAGCGATTGGGCACTTGCATCGCAAGGCTCATCCAAAGGCTGGCATATCCTTGGAAGCGCACGGCAGGCAGGCGGTAGGAAGTGTGGACAGCATCACTGAAACGTGCCGCCACATCGTCGATGGTCCACAAGGTGATCGTCTTAGCCATGCTTGCCTCCTAAGCCATAGAGGCGCTCGCCAATACGACGAATGAACTCCCGCTCAAGGAAGTCCAGCCGTTCGTCTTGATCTGAGACAACCAGGATGTGTTGCTCACGCCA
>RFTK01000132.1 GCA_009923505.1 Betaproteobacteria bacterium | reverse complement strand
GGGGATGTGGTCACGATGTTAGCGTGTGAAACCGGGGGGCGGAGTCAACTAGGTGAAGCCCTGTCGGAGGTTTTATGCCCACAATGCCGACAACCCTCCCCCGGTGTGCGATATGCTGAGCGCAAGCTGTGGGTAACGTCAAGGAGACACCATGAAAATCAACCGACTCGAGGTCTATGCGCTGCGTGCGCCGGCCCCCGAGCGCCCGCACTGGACCAGCCACTTCATCGTGCCCACCGCCAATGAGATTCTGGTGAGGTTGTACACCGACGAAGGCATCGAGGGGTTTGGCCTGGCCACCAGTTACACCCCCATCGACTTTGCCATCAAGGCCTGGCAGGGCGGCCTGGCTGAGCAGATCGTCGGCGAAGACGCGCTGGCCCCCGAGCGTCTGTATCAAAAGTTGTTTGGGCTCACCACCAGCCGCACTGCCAACGAGCGCGGCTGGTCGCGCGAGGCGCTCATCCGCATTTCAGCGGCGGTAGACATCGCGTGTTGGGACATCGTGGGCAAGGCCGCTGGCCTGCCGCTGTACCGCCTGTTTGGTGGTTATCGCGACGAGGTCCCCGCCTACGTCACCTGCGGCTACTACCGCGAAGGGAAAGACCTGGCCGAGTTGCGCGATGAAATGCACATGCTGGTGGACCAAGGGCACACGGGCTTCAAGGCCAAGGCGGGGGGACTGCCGGTGCCCGAGGACGTGGAGCGCATGGCGGTGATGCGGGAAGTCATTGGCGACCAGTGCGACTTCATGGTCGACCCCAACCGCGCGTGGGACCTGCCCACCGCCATCGATGCGGCGCAACGGCTGGAGTGCCTCAACCCGCGCTGGCTGGAAGAACCCATCCGCTGGGAGGATGACCGGCGTGGCCTCAAGCTGTTGGCACAGAAAACCCGCATTCCGCTCTCAGGCGGCGAGAGCGAAATGACCAGCTACGGCTGCCGCGCCATGCTCGAGGAACAAGCCATCCAGATTCTGCAGTTTGACTGCACCATGATGGGGGGCTTCACCGAAGGGCGCAAGCTCACGGGCTTGTGCGAACTCAACCATGTGCAGGTGGCGCCTCACCACGATTGCTTCATTCATGCGCACATCGTGGCATCGAGCCCGGCGGGCTGCATCGTCGAGGCCTTCACCGACCCCGAACGCGACCCGCTGCAGGCCGAGTTGTATGAAAACCCGCCGCAGATTCGCCACGGCGTGCTCACGCTCAACCAGGAACCAGGCCTGGGCCTGACCCTGTCCCCCGCAGCCCTGGCCAAGTATGGCCAACGGCTGGTGTAATCAACCAAGGAGACTCCCATGACTGCTTTCACGCCGACCTGGACACGCCGCGCCCTGATGGGCCTGGCGCTGTCTGCCTGCGCAGGTGCAACGCTCGCGCAAACCCCGACAGCGGCGCAGACCGCCTCCAGCTTTCCCAACCGTCCCATCAAGATCGTCGTGCCGTTTGCCCCCGGGGGCACCACCGACATGCTGGCCCGCCTGGTGGGGCAGCGCCTCACCCAATCCTGGGGGCAACCCGTGGTGATCGAAAACAAACCGGGTGCAGGCGCCACCTTGGGGGCGGACCTGGTGGCCAAATCGTCGGGCGATGGCTACACCTTGCTGATGGGCGCAGCGCACCACACCATTGCGCAAAAGGTCTACAGCAAGCTCAACTACAGCATTGACCGCGACTTCGCGCCCATCACCGTGGTGGCCATGGTGCCCAACATGGTGGTGGTGAATGCGGATGTGCCCGCGCGCAACATTGCCGAGTTCGTGGCGCTGGCCAAGTCGCAGCCGGGCAAGCTCAACTACGGTTCGGCGGGTGCTGGAACGGCGCACCACCTGATTGGTGAGATGTTCAACTTGAAGGCCGGCGTGAAACTGGTCCATGTGCCGTACAAAGGGAGCGCGCCTGCGGTGGCGGATTTGCTCAGCGGCCAGGTGCAACTGATGTTTGACACGGTCAGCTCCGGGTTGCCTCAGGTCAAGGCTGGCAAGGTTCGGGCGTTGGCGGTGACCACAGCCAAGCGCTCGTCGGCCATGCCCGATGTGCCGTCTTTGTCCGAAACCGTGTTGCCCGGGTTTGATGTGGGCACCTGGTTTGGGCTGCTGGCGCCGGCGTCCACGCCGCCTGCCATCGTGCAAAAGCTCAACGCCGAGGTCGTGCGCATCATCCAGCAACCCGATGTGCGCAAGCAGATGCTCGAAGCCGGCTCTGAGCCCGTGGGCAACACACCTGAGCAAATGGCCGCGCAAATCCGCGCCGAGCTCGACGGCTTTGATGCCGTGGTCAAGCAAATCAAGCTGGTGGTGGACTGAACGCCAGCCCCTTCATCAGCGTCGCATCGCCTGACCCTCAAACTCAACCGTCTGACTGGACCACCTTCGCGGACAAGCTTTCTTGTCAGTTCAAGTTCTTCAATGCATTCACTCACCAGCTATCCACCATGAGCACTCCTGCATCATCCCCCCCCGCCTGGCAAGATGCCATTTACCAGGTCCTCAAGCGAGGCCAGATCAAGCAAGTGGGCTATGTGCCCGACGCGGGCCATGCGCATGTGATTCGTCGCGTGCATGCCGACCCTGACATGCGCGCCGTGGTGCTCACCACGGAAGAAGAGGGCGTGGCCCTGGCCACGGGTGCCTGGCTGGGCGGTCAGCGCGCGGTGTTGCTGATGCAAAGCTCGGGCGTGGGCAACTGCATCAACATGATGTCCATCCTCCAAAGCTGTCGCATTCCTTTCCTCACCCTGGTGACCATGCGCGGCGAGTACGCTGAGTTCAACCCGTGGCAAACCCCCATGAGCAAGGCCACGCAAGGGGCCATGGAGTTGATGGGCATTCGCGTGCAACGCGCCGATCGGGCCGAGGAGGTCGAAGACACGGTGGAAGCGGCGCTGGAGTCGGCCTTCGTGGCCGGTGAATCGATGGCGGTGCTGCTCTCGCAGCGCCTCATCGGCCGCAAGCAATGGATCAAGAACTGACACAGGAGCCCACCATGAGCACAACTTCTTTTGCATCGGCCACGCTGGACAGGCGTGAGGTGGTGGCGCAGTTGATTCAACGCGTGCCCAACGTGCTGGCGGTGGCGGGCCTGGGCTCGTCCACCTACGACCTTTTCGCCGCGGGCGACCGCGACCGCAACTTCTATCTCTGGGGAGCCATGGGTGGCGCCACCATGATCGGCCTGGGCCTGGCTTTGGCGCAGCCCCAAGAGTCCGTGGTGGTGCTCACCGGTGATGGCGAGCAACTGATGGGCCTGGGGGCGCTGGCCACGGTGGGGGCACAACAGCCGCCCAACCTCACCATCGTGGTGCTGGACAACGGCCACTTTGGAGAAACCGGTATGCAGCAAAGTCACACCCACCTGGGGACCGACCTGACCGCTGTGGCCAAGGCCTGCAGCATTGCCAACGCATTTCGTGTGCAGGAGGCTTCAGGCCTGGATGCCGTGGTCCAGGCGATTCAATCGCGCCAAGGTCCGAGCCTGGCGCAAATCCTGGTGAAGGCGGATGACCTGCCGCGCGCGCTGCCCTCGCGCGACGGCGTCTACATCAAGAACCGCGTGCGGCAATCCTTGGGCTTGCCCACGTTCTGAGTCGCCTCGTATCGCATCGCTGAGTTGCCGCGTATCACATCGCTGAGATGCTGAGGTAAATGCCTGCAACGGTAGTCACCGCGCCGTGTGGCGGCGAGGGCGGTGCTTATTGCACGCCACCGGGAATGGTGGCGGCAATGGCGCGCAGCTTGTCGGTTTCGGTGCGAATCTCGCGCACCAACTCGTCTGGGCTGCTGCCCACCAGGTACAGGCCCATGGCGGCGAGCTTGGTTTGTACCTGCGGGTCGGCCACGGCGGTGCGAATGGCTGCATTCAATTTCATTTGCACTTCACGCGGCATGCCCTTGGGGCCAAACAGGCCCAGCCAGTAGGTGAGGTCATATCCCGGCAAAGCGGATTCACCAATGGCGGGCATGTTGGGGTAGCGCGGGTCGCGACGCGCGCTGGAGGTGCCCAGCAAGCGGACCTTGCCCGCGTCGATGAAGGGCTTGGCCCCGCCATCAAAAATCACCTGACATTGCCCGGCGATCACATCCAGCATGCCGGGACCCGAGCCGCGGTAGGGCACGTGCGTCATGTCGATCTTGGCCATCGACTTGAACACCTCGCCGGCAAAGTGCAAGCCGCTGCCCATGCCTGAGCTGGCGTAATTGAGTTTGCCCGGGTTGTTGCGAGCGTACTGGATGAACTCTTGGAGGTTGTTCACCGGCAAGGTGTTGTTCACCACCATCAGCAAGCCGTAGGAGCCCACCAGCGAAATCGGGGTGAAGTCGCTGATCGGGTCGTAGCTCAGGTTCTTTTCGGTCACCGCCATGTAGGTGTGCGTGCCGTTGGTGGTCATGAGCAGGTCGTAGCCCTCGGGGGGCAATTTGGTGACTGCCTCTGCACCGATGCGGCCACCACCTCCTGCCTTGATATCAATGACCACAGGTTGCCCCAGCGTCTTGCTCATGCTCTCGGCAATCACGCGTGAGGCCTGGTCGCTGAAGCCTCCCGCTGCATACGGCACGATCATCTTGATCGGGCGGTTGGGGTAGGAGGACTGTGCTTGCACCGGCGTGGCCGTCACCAGCATACAAGAAGCGACAGCCACCGAGGCTGCCATGGAGAGTCGTTGCATCCAGGGTGTCGTGTTGAACATGAGGTCTCCTACGTCGATGTGAGTGATCGTGACTGGTCGGGTCTCGTGAATGCCCGCCATGTGTCTGCAGCAAGCTTCCTGGGTTCCGAACGCATCAGGCTGACGGCATCAGCCGTGTGATTGTGCGGCGATTCACCGCCGTCAGGGTGAACGAAGGTGACGCACCACAGGGATGAATCAATAACCCAGGGCTTTAGGCAATGCCGTTGCCAATTCCGGCCACACGATCACCGCCACCATGACCAGGAACATCGAGAACAGCATCCAGCCCACCCAGCGGATGGTGTCTTCCATGCGCACATTGGCAATGCGGCATGACACCATGAGGTTCACGGCCAGCGGTGGAGTGAACTGGCCCAGCGCCACCTTCAAGGTGAGGATGACGCCAAACCACACCGGGTCCCATTGGTAGAAGTTGACGATGGGCATCAGCAGCGGCACGAAGATCAGGAAAATCGAGACACCGTCCAGGAACATGCCGACGGTGATGAGCATCAAAATCAGCAGCGACAACACGCCAACTTCACCCAGCCCTGAATTCACGATGGCGTTGGTGAGGGGGTCAATCACCCCCAAGGTTGAGAGCGACCAGGCAAAGATGCCCGCCAGCGAGACCACCAGCAAGATGATGGCGGACAACTCGCCCGACTCGCGCAGAATGACATACAGGTCTTTTACACGAATAGTGCGGTGGATGAACATGCCCACAAAGAGGCCATAAAACACCGCTACCACGGCCGCCTCGGTGGGCGTGAACCAACCCGCCCGCATGCCACCCAGAATCAACACCGGCGCAGCCAGTCCCCAGGTAGCCTCACGCAGGCTACGCCAGAAAGGCGGGCGCGGCAAGTCGGCCTCGAGTGCGCCCATCTTGTGTTTGCGCGCCATCCACACCGCCGGCACGATCAGGGCCAGACCCGCCAGCACGCCCGGCACCATGCCAGCCGCAAAGAGCGCCGGCACAGAGGCCCCCGGCACCAGCACCGAATACACGATGAACGCCACCGAGGGCGGAATCAGAATGTCGGTGGCCGCCGCTGCGCCCACCACACTGGCAGAAAACGCAGCCGGGTAACCGGCGCGCGACATGGCCGTGATCATCACCGCCCCCACTGCGGCGGCGTTGGCCGGGCCAGAACCTGAGATGCCGCCCAGAAACATCGCCACCACAATGGCCACCAGCGGCAACATGCCCGGCCCACGACCCACGATGGAGATGGCGAAGTTCACCAAGCGTAAGGCCACCCCCGAGCGATCAAAGATGGAGCCCACCAACACAAACATGGGAATGGCCAGCAGCGGGTACTTGCCCAGTCCGGCGTAGAAGTTTTGCGGCACGGCCAACAAGCCCCACCACTGCACATCCGCATTGGCCAGCGCAATACACGCGGCCCCGGCCAACCCCAGCGCGGCGCCAATGGGCACGCCCATCAGCATCATCACCACAAACACCACAAACAGCAGCGTGGCAATCATGAGGCACGCCCCCTGCGAATGAACAGGCCCAACGCGCGCAGCGCAATGGCGACCGACAAAATGGGCAGCCAGATCGTGTACCACCAGCGCGGCACACCAATGCCCGGCGAGGTTTCGTTAAATTTGATGTCGTCCCACACCATGCGAACGCTCAACACAGCAATGAGCGCAAACAAGGCCACCACCATGAGCGAACCAAATCGCGCCAGGGCCCGCTGACGCGAGGCGGGGCCGCTGTCGGCAAAATATTCAATGCGGATCTGACGGTTGCGTGCCACCGAGGCCGACCCTGCCACCAAGGTCAGCACGATCATCAAGAAGATAGAAATTTCCTCGGTCCAGGCAAACGATTGATCGGTGAAGTACCGCACGATCACATTGGCAAAGGTGATGAGGGCCAGGGCTGCCATCACCAGCACGGTGAGCCCATCTTCAATGGCCAGGGGAACACGGGTGGGCTCATCGGCCTCGTCGGGCGAGAGCACCTCCGGCGGCACGGGAGGGATATCGTCGAATTGGGACATGCGAGACAGTATTACATAGTCCCTCCCCGATAATGGCCCGTTGCTCCCTTGAACGCTCCATGACCGCTACCTCCGTGACACCCCGCGTGCGACCTGTGCTGATCGCCAATATCTTGGGGCAACTCGCGTTTGGTCTGGCCATCATGACCATCTGTCTGCCCTCCATGCAGGAATGGGGCCGCATCTTTGACACCGACCAATCGGGCGTGCAACTCACCTTCAGTGGGTACGTGGCCACCTATGGGGTGCTGCAATTGGTGTATGGGCCGCTGTCGGATCGGTATGGTCGTCGCCCGGTGTTGTTGTTGGGGGTGAGTCTGGCCTTGGCCGGCTCCGTTCTGGGCGCGCTGGCACCCAACCTCACCGTGTTGACCCTGGCGCGTGTCATCCAGGGCGCGGGTGGGGCGGCCGGCATGGTGGTGGGGCGCTCGCTCATCCACGACTGGTTTGTGGGGTCCGATCGCACCCGCATGATGGCCTACGTGGGCATGGCCATGGGCGTATGTCCGCCCTCTGCCACCATTTTGGGCGGGTACCTGCATGTGAATTTTGGGTGGCAGGCCAACTTTGTGTTGATGGCCGCGTTGTCCTTGCTGTTGTTGATGGCCGCCTGGTGGGGCTTGCCAGCAGGGCGGCCGCAGGGTCATGCCCGTGCGGTGTCTGAGGTGTCGTCGGCCAGCGATGCATCGAGGGGTACTACGGGCTGGCAACGCATGCTGTCCTCTTACAAGCAACTCCTGCGCAACCCAAGCTTTCTGATGTACATGGTGATTCTCTCGTGCACCACGTCAGCCTTCTACACCATGCTGGGCGGCGCACCCATCGTGCTCAAGAGCTATGGCGTGGGGCCAGATGGCGTGGGCTTTTACATCATGTTTGGGCCGCTCTCTTACATCGTCGGCAACTTTCTGACCAGCCATCTGGTTCACCGACTGGGCGAGCGGCGGGTGATGATGTGGGGACAGGGCATCACTTTCGCGTCGGTGGTGTTCATGGTGGGCTTGTCGGTGCTGGGCTGGAAGGCGCCCTTGGCATTTGCCTTGCCACTTTTGTTGTTGGGCTTGGGGCATGGCTTGCTGGTGCCGCCTGCACTCACCGGCTCGATCGGGCTCATGCCCGCATTGGCTGGGTCGGCCGC
>RFTK01000131.1 GCA_009923505.1 Betaproteobacteria bacterium | reverse complement strand
CCATAGTCTCTGGGTCAAGGGGAGAACAGCGAGTCGCGGGCAGGACAGGTCAGGGAAACCTCGTGTGTCCCAGCGGCAATGGTAAGCCGAGAATCCAGCGTCGATATACCAACTCACCCGGGAGACCACCAACATGCAAAGAAGACCGTTTTTGCAAGCGCTGGGCGCCAGCACGCTGATCGCATCGCCACTGACTGCCTTGCACGCGCAAAACCGCCCCATCCGTGTGGGCAGCACACTGTCTTTGACGGGCCCCTTGGGGGGCACTGCGGTGGTGCACAAAATTGCCGCCGAGATCTACATCGAGCAGGTCAACAAGCGCGGGGGCTGGTTGGGTCGTCCTGTGGAGTGGGTGGTCAAAGACGACCAGTCCAAGCCCGATCTGGCCCGTACCCTCTATGAGCAACTCATCACCGGCGACAAGGTCGACCTGCTGATGGGCCCCTATGCCACCGCCAACTCGCTGGCTGCCATGGGCGTGGCGCAGCGCAACAGCAAGGTGTTGGTCACCAACTCGTTTGGCATTCCCTCGCTGGCCAAGTACGACATGCACTTTGCGGGTTATGTCATGGGCCATGACCCCGGCACCACCGTGCCCAACACCTTGATGGACAGCCTGACCGCTGGCGGCCAGTCGCCCAAGTCGGTGGCGATGGTGACCAGCAAGTTCCCCTCGGTGGTGTTCATGTCGCAAGGCGCGCGCGAGGTGTTCAAAAAGCGCGGCCTGCAAGAAAAACTCTGGCTGGAGTGGGAGTTTGGCAACAAGGAGTTTGGCCCCATTGCCTCGCGCCTCAAGGAAGCCAATGCTGAATTGGTGTGGATCGGCTCCATCGGCCCCGAGAGCATCCAGTTGCTCGAGGCCATGAACAAGATCGACTACCGCCCCAAGCTGCAGTTCCACCTCTACCCCACACCGGGCCCGCTGGCCCAGTCGCCGCTGGCCTCCAACGTGCTCACCGTGACCACCTTCGAGCAACACGCGCCCTTCACCAACCAGCCCGGGGCGGGCGAGATCATCAAGATCTACAACGAGCGTGCGGGCAAGGCGAACTTGCCCGACACGGCCTTTGAATTGCAGGCCGCCAATGCCGTCACCGGTTGGCAAATTCTGGAGGCCGGCGTCAAAGGCTCCAACAGCCTGGATGACCGCAAGATTGCCGACTGGCTCAAGGCCAACAAGATCGACACCTTGGTGGGCAAACTGCGCTTTGACGGCCCCAACAACTACGGCGACGACTTGAACCGCATCAAGCAGTTGCAAAACGGCAAGTGGGTCGTCATCCATCCCAAGGATGTGGCGATGCCCGGCTCGCGCCTGGCGGTCTGATTCCACCGCGCGTGCGGGTGTTTTTACTGGACTGAGCGTCAGCCCTGCCGGCCGGCAGGGTGCGCCTGAATGTGCATGCCCAGTGCTTCTCTTCTTTTGCAATCCCTGGCCTCGGGTGTCTTCATTGGCGCCCTCTACGGACTGATTGGCCTGGGCCTGGGTCTGGGCTGGGGGCTGTTGCGGCTGATCAACCTGGCTCATTTTGCGTGGGTGTTCCTGGCGGCCTACATCACCTACGAACTCAAGACCCGACTGGGCATTGACCCGCTGATCTCGCTCATCGGGTTGGTGCCCCTGTTTGCGTTGCTGGGGGTGGCCATGCAGGCCTTGCTGGCCCGCTTTGCCATCACGCCCTTCAACTCCTTGCTGGCCACCTTTGGCCTGACGGTGGCGGTGGAGGCCTTTTTGCAATTGATCTGGAGCGCCGACTTCCGTCGCATGGCCTCGCACTACGACGAACTCAAGCTGCGCCTGGGGCCCATGGTGGTGACCTACTCCGAGGTGGTCACCATCGTGCTGGCCTGGGTGATGGGAGGGGTGGTGTGGTGGATGCTGTATCGCACCGACCTGGGCAAATCCATCCGCGCCAGTGCCGAGGATGCCGCCATGGCCACCGCGTTTGGCATTGACGCGCACCGGCTCGCGCTGGGCTTGTCCGGCGCTTGTGCCGCCCTGGCCGCGTGTGCCGGTGTCTGCGTGGCCTTGACCTTCACCCTGGCCCCCTCGCAGATCTATGCCTGGGTGGGCGTGGTGTTCGCCACCGTGATGATGGGTCGCCTGGCCTCGGCCTGGGTGCCGCTGCTGGCGGGTCTCTTCATTGGCTTGAGCGAATCGCTCACCATGGCGCTCACAGCCCCCACCTGGGCGCCGCTGGTGTCGTTCACCTTGCTGATCCTGATCTTGATCACCAGGCGCAGCCATGACTGATCAACTGCGTTGGACGGGCGTGGGCAGCCTGCTGGTCTTGCTGGGGCTGGCGCCTTATCTGGGTCTGCCGGTGCATGTGCAGTCCTTGTTGTATGTGCTGTTTTTTTGGGTCACCTTGGCCACCAGCTGGAACATGCTGTCGGGCTACTCGGGCTATTTCTCCTTTGGCCATGGTGCCTTCTTCGGGGTGGGCATGTATGGCATGGCCACGTTTGCCACCAAACTGGCGTGGCCGCTGTGGGCGGCGCTGTTGGCCTCGGGCGTGGCGGCCTCGTGCCTGGCGCTGGGCATTGGCGCGGTGGTGTTTCGCCTGCGGGCCATTCGCGGAGAGGCCTTTGCACTCATCACGCTGGCGGTGACTTTTGTGCTGGCCACGCTCATCGTCAACACCCCCATTGATGGTGGCCCGGGCGTGTACCTGATGGGCCTGGAGATTCCCACACTGGGGCCGGCCCCAGCCTCCACCTTCTACTACCTGGGCTTGGTGCTGGCGGTGATTTGTGTCTGGGTGGCGCGCCGTTTGTTGCAGTCGCGCGCGGGCCTGGGCTTGCTGGCCATTCACGACGACGAGGATGTGGCCGAGGTGCATGGGGTGGCTTCATTCGGACTCAAGATGCAGGCCTTTGCACTCTCGAGTTTCTTTGCCGGGCTGATGGGCGCGGTGCATGCCCTCTATGTGTCGTATGTGACGGTGGGCGAAACCTTCAACATCACGGTGCCCCTCACCGTGGTGCTGATGAGTGTGCTCGGCGGCAGTCGTCACTGGGCTGGTCCGATGCTGGGCGGTATTCTCATCACCCTGTTGCTCAATGCCTTCACCGAAGGCAACAGTGCGCTGGTGGGCAAGATCATCACGGGCGCGGTGCTCTTTGTGGCGGTGCTGGTCATGCCCCAGGGCATTCTGGGCACCTGGATGGCACGGCGGCGACGGCGTTGGCTGGCGCAGGTAGCGGGGGACGACCGATCGAACGCGGATACCGCCCCTCACAACACGGGGCCTCTGCACCCGGCAGGTGACGACCCGGCGTTGGCCTCCGCCCTCGCCACACCGCGCACCTACGACCCCAACGCCCCCGTGGTGCTCGAGGTGCGCGGCCTGGGCAAAAATTTCTCAGGCATTCAGGCGCTGAGTGACGTCGATCTGCAGGTACGCGCCGGGGAAATCCTGGGTTTGCTGGGGCCCAACGGTTCAGGCAAGTCCACCTTCATCAACGTGGTGACCGGCCACTTTTTGCCCAGCGCTGGTTCGGTGCGCATTCTGGGACAGGAGTCGGCCGGCTTGCCGGCGCACGAGATTCGCCGCCGTGGTGTCTCACGCACTTACCAAATCCCTCGCCCCTTCGGCGGCTTGACCGTGTTGCAAAACGTGAGTCTGTCCGCGCAGTATGGTGTTCAAGGCATCAGCACCGCCCAGGCCGAGGCCAGTGCCCGCGAGTGGCTGACCTTCACCGGCTTGCAAGACAAGGCCGATCACCTGCCGGAAGAGCTCAACCTGCATCAACGCAAGTTTCTCGAACTCGCCCGAGCCCTGGCGGCGCGTCCCCAGGTGTTGCTGCTCGATGAAGTACTCTCGGGCCTCACGCCCTCGGAAATCGCTACCGCGGTCAGCACCATCCAGCGCATCCGCGATGCGGGCACCTCCATCGTGTTTGTCGAGCATGTGATGAGTGCGGTGATGGCGCTGTCTGACCGGCTGGTGGTGCTCGATCAGGGGCGGGTCATCGCTGAAGGCTTGCCGCAGGACGTGATGAACCGCGACGTGGTGGTCCGCGCCTACCTGGGCGACGAACGGATGGTGGGCTGATCATGCTGCAACTGCACAACGTTCAAGTGAACTACGGCGCCGCCCCAGCCTTGTGGGGCATCGACCTGGAAGTGCGCGCCGGCGAACTGGTCTCGGTGATTGGGCCCAACGGGGCCGGCAAGACCACGCTGATCCATGCCATCATGGGACTCAACCGGCTGAGTGGCGGCACCATCAGTTGGGAAGGGGAGGTGATCTCCGCCTTGCCGCCCAGCCGTCTGTGCGAGCGCGGCCTGGCCCTGGTCCCCGAAAGTCGCCGCCTCTTCACTGGCATGACGGTGCGTGAAAACCTCGAGCTCGGGGCCATGCACCCGGCCGCCAAGAAGCGTCGCGCCGATTCACTCGAGCGGGTGTGCGACCTGTTCCCGGCGGTGCGTCAAAAGTTGTCGCAAGTCTCGGGCACCTTGTCCGGCGGTCAGCAACAGATGGTGGCCATCGGCCGCGCCCTCATGGCCTTGCCCCGCGTGCTGTTGCTGGATGAGCCCTCGCTCGGGCTGGCCCCCACCATCGTGTCCGACATGTTCCGCGTGATTCAGTCCATCCACCAGGCGGGCACCGCGGTGATGCTGGTCGAGCAAAACGTCAGCCGCGCCCTGGCCATCTCGTCTCGCACCTACGTGCTGGAGAACGGCCGCGTCATTGCCCAGGGTGCGTCAGATGAACTGGCCAATCGGCCGGAGATACGCAAGGCGTATTTGGGGTTGTGAGGGCGGGCTCAGTCCAACCGCGCCCCCGACTGCTTCACCGCCTCTGCCCAACGCGGCATTTCCTGCGTGAGGTAGCGATGAAAATCGGCTGCGCCCAGAAAGGCCGGATCCGCCCCCTGGCTCACCATGCGTTGGCGAATATCGGCTTGCGAGAGCACCGTCCTGAAGGCCTGGCTCAAGGTGTTGACCACATCTGCGGGTGTACCCGCTGGTGCCAGAAACCCATAGAAGCCCACCACCTCGAACGCCTTGAGACCTGCTTCGCTCACGGTGGGAATGTCCGGCAACGCGGGGCTGCGCTCACGCCCGGTGACCGCCAGGGCCCGCACCTTGCCTTGCTTGTGATAGACCGACGCCTGCGGCACGCTCTCGGCCATGAATTGCACCTGACCGGCCATCAAGTCGGTGAAGGCCGGTGCGCTGCCGCGGTAGGGGATGTGCACCATGAACAGCCCGGTGGCCGTCTTGAACATTTCCGGCACGAGGTGGCTGATGCCGCCATTGCCCGCTGACCCGTAGTTGATCTGGCCGGGACGCGCACGCGCGTACTCGATGAACTGGGGCAGGGTGGTGACAGGCACTTGTGGGTTGACCAGCAGCGCCAGCGGTTGCATGGCGGTGCGTGCAATGGGCGTGAAATCGCGCAGGGTCTGGTAGGGCAGGCGACTGTACAGCGCAGGGTTGATCACCATCACCCCGGTGTTGGCCAGCATGAGGGTGTAACCATCAGCTGGCGCCTTCATCACCTCTTGCGCGCCCACCGTGCCGCCCGCACCCGCCTTGTAGTCGATGAGGATGGGTTGCCCCAGCACCTGCTGCAAGCGGTCTGACAGCAACCGCGCATGCTGATCTAGGGGCCCACCCGCAGGAAATCCCATGACGATGCGGATGGGCTTGGTGGGAAAGTCGGCGGCCCACAGGGTGTTGCAGGCGCACGCCAAGAATGCCCACCACCATTGAAGTATCCATTTCATGGCTCAAGCATGCCACAAGACAGAACGGAGACAAAAATTCGTTAAAATAGCCGAAGTGCCGGTGTAGCTCAGTCGGTAGAGCAGCTCATTCGTAATGAGAAGGTCGGGTGTTCGATTCATCTCTCCGGCACCATGTAAATACGGTGGTTCAAGCCCAACCAGAGGGCCCGCAGAACAGCCCCTATGAACCCGGGCGCATCTGTTGAACGGCCTTTATCGGCTCCTGTGCGACTCTCAGGCCTTTGCTGATATTGCTCAACATCCTGCTCACACTGGCATGGGTCATGGGCTCAAACGTGCGCCGCTTGAACACGCGCTTGACCCTGGGTACACCATAGTAAAAACACAAGCGAGCGACATCCTCGAACTTGTGCTTTTCCAACACCTTGCTGATCAGCACGTCGTCCTTGATGTTGACGTTGGACCAGTCATACGCACCTGACAAACCGATTGTGGCGGACTTGCGCGGTGCATTGGCCCGTTGAATGGCAGAGCGAAGCCACGCCGGGATCAGCGATGCGTAGCGGTCAAGTTCGTCAGTCGTCCAATCGCTGGTGGCCTCTTGAATCTCTAGCGTTGTGAGGTTTTGCATGCCTCGCGTCCACAGTTCCAGCAAGGTTCTGCCATGTGCCGTGCTGGCGAGTTGGACTTTCCTTTCACTCATGCGGCGAAATTGCACCGTGTGCCCAACGGATTGGATGGTGCGCGTCAGGCCGGAGGTGGGCACCACCAAGTGGCCTGTCGGCTCTGGGATTGGCGAGAGTCCTAGCCGCTCACCGGTTTTTTGCGCCACGGCACGGGCAATGGTGGGCGCATCCACATGCTGACCCGCTGCCACATACAGCCCTCTGGCCACTCGCTCAATGCTTCCTGTCTTCATCAGCCGAAAGAGCGTTTGGTCGACCGCCGCGCGGGTACCCATAGACAGAAAGTCAGCACTGGAGAGGATGGCCCCAGGGGGCTTGTCTGCGATGGCTTGTCTGATCATTTGCGATATTGACATGTCAGAAATTATGATTGTTTTTACGTCAATGTCAATATTTGTCAAAGTAGATGGCTTTGGGGCTCATCTTCACAAGGCTCACCCCATGAGCCCAGCCCTCCTCAAAATGCAGCTCACCACCACTTCAGGACACCCCCATGTCTTTTATCAAACGCCTTTTCGGCCTTACTGATGACCGTCGCGGAGAGTTGTTGACTTCAGTGAGCGATCAAACCTGGGTCTCGGATTCGGGCGAGGTCATTCAGCAGGTCAGTGAGGACATCTGCGTCTCCATGACGGGGACGGTCTACACCCAGATCAATGACACCACGGTGGTGACCAGCGACGGGGATGTGTTCACCCGCATTTGAGGCGCTGTGAACTCAGACACAAGCCTCACACAGCAGTCTCAGGCACGTTTCCCGCCTGGGCAAGCACCTGCCAGATGCGAACCATCGAGTAGGTGTCTAGTTTGCAGTAGTCGAGCAGCTGTCTTCTGATCTCCTCTTTGCGATCAGGGCTTGTGTCTGGTGCAATGGCTTCCTGGTAGGCCAGCATGGCCATGTTGCCATCCTGTATGCCTTCGAGGTCATCGTAGTTGAGCTCGGGCACCAGCGCGGGGAGCACTTTTTTGATGCTCCAACTGCCTTGCTGCGCCGGGTGGTAGTAGTGGTTACGGGTGATGGGCTGCAGGTCCACGATGCGACGATTGATTCGCTCAAGCTGATCCGCCAGGTGAGGCAAGTTGTCGGCCAATTCGGTGATGCGGCTTTTTTCAAAAGTGGCGTTGTAAACGAATATCGCTTGCGACGTTTCGCCACACGCCTGGATGAGCGATAGCGCGAAAGCCTCTGAAGGGTTGTCGCCCGAGAGGTCAATGAACGCCTCATGACTCAGTACGCCCTTGTCGTCCAGGGTATGAAGACTGAACTGAAAGCAAATGGCCTGGTAGGGCCGCGTTCCCGCCCACAGGGGGACCGCGAATGCGGTGGTCTCAAAATCCAGGAACAGGCAAGGAGGAGGGTAGTCCTTGAGGTCTTTCATGGCCCCTGCCGCGTCAAAATACGGGACTCCAGAAACAGAAGCTTGCTTGACGCGCAACTGGCTCGAGCTGAGTGTGTGGTCGGGGACGTCTCGCAGGTCGGAGATGCCGCCGGCTTGCAGCGCCTGGACTTTTTGGGCCGAAATTCTGGGCAACCACTGAACCGGAAATTGTGCAGGGGTGCTGCCTTGCGAGCAATGCGCGATGAACCCGCATTC
>RFTK01000014.1 GCA_009923505.1 Betaproteobacteria bacterium | reverse complement strand
GAAGTCAAACGCACGGTGTGCACCCATTGCTCGGTCGGTTGTGCGGTCGACGCGGTGGTGCAAAACGGTGTGTGGGTGCGACAAGAACCGGTGTTTGATTCGCCCATCAACCTGGGCGCCCATTGCGCCAAAGGGGCGGCCTTGCGCGAGCACGGGCACGGCGAGTACCGACTGCGTTACCCGATGAAATTGGTGAATGGCAAGTACGAGCGCATCAGCTGGGACACCGCGCTGACTGAAATCAGCGCAAAGATGCTCGAGTTGCGCAAATCGTCGGGCCCAGACAGCGTGTACTTCATCGGCTCGTCCAAACACAACAACGAGCAGGCCTATTTGCTGCGCAAGTTTGTCAGCTACTGGGGCACCAACAACTGTGACCACCAGGCCCGTATTTGTCACTCCACCACGGTGGCCGGTGTGGCCAATACCTGGGGCTATGGGGCCATGACCAATTCGTACAACGACATGCAAAACAGCAAGGTCGCGATGTACATCGGATCCAATGCCGCCGAGGCCCATCCCGTGTCCATGCTGCACATGTTGCATGCCAAGGAAAACGGCTGCAAGATGATCGTGGTGGATCCCCGTTTCACGCGCACGGCGGCGAGAGCCGACGAGTTTGTGCGCATCCGCTCGGGCGCTGACATCCCCTTCCTGTTTGGCTTGCTGTATCACATCTTCAAGAACGGCTGGGAAGACAAGAAGTACATCAACGACCGCGTGTTTGGCATGGAGAAGGTCAAGGAGGAAGTCCTGGCCAAGTGGAAGCCAGAGGCCGTCGAAGAAGCCTGCGGCGTCAAAGAAGAGCAAATGCTGCGTGTGGCCAAGATGCTGCACGACCACAACCCGGGCACCATTGTGTGGTGCATGGGACAAACCCAGCACACCACCGGCAATGCCGTGGTGCGTGCCTCGTGCATCTTGCAACTGGCCCTGGGCAATGTGGGCAAGACCGGAGGCGGAACCAACATCTTCCGCGGCCATGACAACGTGCAGGGCGCTACCGACGTGGGCCCCAACCCCGACTCCTTGCCGGGCTACTATGGCATTGCCGAGGGCTCATGGAAACACTTTGCCAAAGCCTGGGGCGTGGACTTCGAGTGGATCAAAGGTCGCTTCTCCTCGCCGGCCATGATGACCAAACCCGGTATCACAGTGTCGCGCTGGATCGATGGTGTGCTCGAGAAAAACGAGTTGATCGATCAGGACAGCAACCTCAAGGGCGTGTTCTATTGGGGCCACGCGCCCAACTCCCAAACCCGTGGCCTGGAAATGAAGCGTGCCATGGACAAGCTGGACCTGCTGGTGGTGGTGGATCCCTATCCGTCTGCCACTGCCTCCATGGCCGCCATGCCCGGTGACGCGAAAGACCTCAACCCCAACCGGGCGGTCTACCTCTTGCCGGCTGCCACCCAATTTGAAACCAGCGGCTCCTGCACGGCGTCCAACCGCTCGATCCAGTGGCGCGAAAAAGTGATCGAGCCCTTGTGGGAAAGCCGCTCCGATCACATGATCATGTACCAGTTGGCCGACAAGCTGGGCTTTGGCCCAGAGCTGGTGAAAAACTACAAGCTGCAAAAAGTCAAAGGGCAGGACGAGCCTGTGGTGGAAGACATCCTGCGAGAAATCAACCGATCGGTCTGGACCATTGGCTATACCGGTCACAGCCCCGAGCGCTTGAAGGCACACATGCGCAACATGCATCTCTTTGACGTCAAGACCCTCAAGTGCAAGGGCGGCAAAGATGCCGAGACCGGGTATGACCTCACCGGTGACTACTTCGGTTTGCCCTGGCCCTGCTACGGCACACCCGAGCTCAAGCACCCGGGCTCTCCCAACCTGTATGACACGTCCAAGCACGTCATGGAAGGCGGAGGAAACTTCCGCGCCAATTTCGGTGTCGAAAAGGACGGCAAGAATCTGTTGGCCGAAGACGGCTCCCACTCCAAGGGCGCAGACATCACCACCGGCTACCCGGAACTCGACCATGTGCTGCTCAAGAAGCTAGGCTGGTGGGACGAACTCACTGACGCGGAAAAAGCGGCGGCCGAAGGCAAGAACTGGAAGACCGACAACTCGGGCGGCATGATCCGTGTGTTCATGAAAAACCATGGCTGCCACCCGTTTGGCAACGCCAAGGCGCGGGCAGTGGTCTGGAACTTTCCTGACCCCGTGCCGCAGCACCGTGAACCGCTGTACGGCACGCGGCCTGACCTCATGGCCAAGTACCCCACGCACGAGGACAAAAAAGCCTTCTGGCGCTTGCCCACCCTGTACAAAACCGTGCAGGACAAAAACCTGGCCGACAAGGTGCACGAGAAGTTCCCGCTCATCCTCACCTCCGGCCGTCTGGTTGAGTACGAGGGTGGTGGCGAGGAAACCCGCTCCAACCCCTGGCTGGCCGAGTTGCAGCAAGAGGCTTACGTGGAAATCAATCCCAAGACCGCTGCCGAGCGGGGCATTCGTAACGGCGAGCGGGTGTGGCTCAAGAGCCCGACCGGCGCGCGCCTGAATGTGGAAGCCCTGGTCACGGAGCGGGTCGACACCGGCACCGTGTGGATGCCCTTCCATTTCTCCGGGCGTTGGCAGGGGCAGGACATGCTCAAGTATTACCCGCAGGGTGCGGCGCCCATGGTGCGTGGGGAGGCGGTCAACACGGCCACCACCTACGGCTATGACAGCGTCACCATGATGCAAGAGTCCAAGACCACCGTCTGCAACATCGAACGCGCATAAGGAACACACCATGGCACGCATGAAATTCATTTGTGACGCTGAGCGTTGCATCGAGTGCAACGGCTGTGTGACAGCTTGCAAGAACGAGCACGAGTTGCCCTGGGGCGTCAACCGTCGACGCGTGGTCACCCTCAACGACGGGGTGCCGGGCGAGAAGTCGATTTCCGTGGCCTGCATGCACTGCTCCGATGCGCCTTGCATGGCGGTTTGCCCGGTCAATTGCTTTTACAAGACCGACGAGGGCGTGGTGCTGCACGACAAGGATGTGTGCATTGGCTGTGGCTACTGCTCGTATGCCTGTCCGTTCGGCGCGCCGCAGTTTCCGGGGCAGGGCACGTTCGGCATGCGTGGCAAGATGGACAAATGCACCTTCTGTGCGGGCGGTCCCGAAGCCAATGGGAGTCAGGCCGAGTTTGACAAGTACGGACGCAACCGTCTGGCCGAAGGCAAGTTGCCCGCCTGTGCCGAAATGTGCTCGACCAAGGCCTTGCTGGCTGGCGATGGCGATGTGGTGGCCGATATCTTCCGCAACCGCGTGGTCAAGCGCAACAAGGGTGCTGAAGTGTGGGGCTGGGGCACGGCCTATGCTTCTCAGCAAGTGGGTCAGGCGGCGCCTGCCAAAGAGGGAGCCAAGAAATGATCCGTTTCTTCCTGCTGTGCCTGATGGGCTGGGTCTTGACTGCGTGTGCCGAGAAGGACCAGCTGCTGGGTAGCAAAAAAGACGCTGTGGCTTACGCGGGGACGCCCAATGGGTTTGCCGCACCGGGTTGGCAGGCGGGGGACAAAAACAGCTGGGAGCAGCAACTGCGTTCCCGCGGCCAATATGGCATGAATGACCACATCCGGGCACCTGATTGATTGGGGCACACCATGACTCGATGCATTCGATGGGGATTGATCGCTTGGGTGTCCATGGTCCTGGTGAACGCCATGGCGGCGCCCAGCCAGACACCGGCTCCCGCTGCACCACAGGTGCAGAGTGTGAATATCCAGGACGTCAAACCTGATGCCAGCGATGCCCCCGGGTACGCGGAGCAAACCAATCAACAGCGTGCAATGGTCCAGCCGGGCAACAATGCGCCCATGTGGCGCGATGTGGGACGGGGTGTCGAGGGCTACACCAGCTTGCCCAAGTCTCAAGCGCCCGAAGCGGGGGTGCTGATCCAGCCGTTTGTGCAGTACCCCGGCTCTCGACTGACCAATGCGGGGGAAGCCTGGCGACAGGTTCGCAACCAATGGATCATTCCCTACGGGGGGTCGTTGCTGTTGGTGGTCTTGGGTGCGATTGCAATTTTTTACTGGCGCAAAGGCGCGATCCGTGTGCAGGGTCGTCTGACGGGACAAGAGATTGAGCGGTTCACGCCGCTGGAGCGCTCTGCACACTGGACCAACGCGGTGGCATTTGTCATCCTGGCCGTGTCAGGTCTGGTGATGGCCTTTGGCAAATTCGTGATCCAGCCCTTCATCGGAGACATGTTGTTTGGCTGGTTGACCTATGGACTCAAGACGGCGCACAACATCGCGGGGCCACTGTTCGCTGTGTCGTTGGCGATTGTGTTCATCACCTTTGTGAAGGACAACCTGCCGCAGCGCAGCGACCTCGTTTGGTTGCTCAAAGGCGGGGGCATGTTCGATGGCAGTCACGTGCCGTCTCACCGTTTCAATGCTGGTGAAAAGGTGCTGTTCTGGGGGGGGGTGTTTGCCCTGGGCTTGCTGGTGGTGGCCTCCGGCTTGGTCCTGGACATGGTGCTGCCGTTCCTCGTTTATGAGCGCTCTTCCATGCAAATCGCCCACATGATCCATGCGGTGGCTGCCTTGCTGATGCTGGCCATGTTCATCGGACATATCTACATGGGCACCATCGGCACTGAAGGTGCCTACCGGGCCATGAGAACCGGTTACGTGGATGAAACCTGGGCCAAGGAGCACCATGAACTTTGGTACAACGACATCAAGGCCAACAAAATTCCGGCGCAACGCTCCTCGCAGCCCGCGGGTAAAGCGGCGAATGCCTGACGCGTGACCGCACAGGAGACAACACCATGAACAAACCCCTGATAGCGCTGGCCCTGCTGATGGCCTGTTCTACATCTTTCGCCAAACTCCCGCCGCCCAGCGATGAAGCCAAGGCCAAGGCAGAAGAAACCAAGGCCAAAGCCGCTCACACGGCTAAGGCTGATGCTTACGATTTGTGCCGGGCACAAGACCGGGTCGCCGCCCATGTGAACAAACACAACAAGGCCAAGGCGGGCAAGCCGGTGGCCACAGCGCCCTGCGCCGATCCGGGCAAATTTGTCTATACCCCTGCGCCTGTCATTGCGACCACCGCAGCTGCCCCGGCTCCCACGGCAGCTGCCCCGGCTGCCCCTGCAGCGCCTGCTGCCCCAACGGCTAACCCGCCCGCTAAAAAATAACCCGCTCGCTGACCACCCCTCAAGGGTCCGCGCCACCATGCGCTGGCCCTTTTTTGTATGCTCCTGTCTTGTCATGTCCTCATTACCTCGTTTCACCCAAGCGCGTTGCGACCTCACTCGCCAGATTGAGGTGCTGGACGAGCAGGGCGTGAAGTCGTTGGTGACCATCCCCGCCGAGCGAGCCCTCACCATCTATGTGGACAAGCAAGAGGTCGTCACCCTGATGACCTTGGGCGCTAACCCCGAACTGTTGGTGCTGGGCTATCTGCGCAACCAACGCTGGGTGTCCGCTGCGACCGAGGTGGACTCCATCACGGTGGATTGGGAGGCTGGCGAGGCGGGTGCGGGGGTGGCGGCTGTTCGCACACACGCCGGCATTGCTGATCTTCAGGGCCGGACCGAAAAACGGGTCATCACCACCGGATGTGGTCAAGGCAGTGTGTTTGGCGATTGGATGCTGGGCATGGATGGCCTGCGTGTGCCGCGTGCGGTCATCAGCCAGACACGCTTGCACCATTTGCTCAACACCATTCGCTTGCAGGAAACGGTCTACAAATCGGCGGGTACCGTCCATGGGTGCGCCTTGTTCATCGGCGACGCCCTGCAGATCTACGTCGAGGATGTGGGACGTCACAACGCGGTGGATGTGATCGCCGGCTGGCTCTGGATGAATGAGATCAGCCTCGGTGACGAGGCCGTGTTCTACACCACCGGTCGACTGACCAGCGAGATGGTGCTGAAGTCGGCGCAGATGGGCATTGGGGTGGTGGTCTCGCGAAACGGCATCACGCAAATGGGCTACGACCTTGCCGTGCAACTGGGCTTGTGCGCCATCGGGCGCGCCAAGAATAAACATTACCTGGTCTACACCGCCCATGAGCGCGTGGTGGCAGACGCCGCCATGGTGTTGTGACTCCCTTGTCGGGCGCGCCTGTTGCTTGTGCGACAAGGGCGTCTGCGGTAACCAGGGATCGTCACCATAATCGTTTCGTTACCCAGGGTGGCGCTGCCACCGGCAGTCCCATGATGGAGGAACGACCATGATGACTCATTGCTTTTCCCGTGTGCGAGCTGTTCTGTCTGCGTTGCTGCACAGCGCAGCACTGCTCGCTCTCGTCGGCCTGTCGATGTCGGCTTACGCCCAGGCCCCTTACCCCAACAAGCCCATTCGCGTGGTGGTGCCCTTTGCTCCCGGTGGCGCCACTGACATCATGGCGCGCGTGGTCAGCAAACGCTTGGGCGAGATCCTGGGCCAGACGCTGGTGATTGACAACAAGCCCGGTGGCAACACGGCCTTGGGGGCCGACCTGGTGGCCAAGGCGCCCGCCGATGGGTACACGTTGCTCTTCACCAACGACGCCACATTTGTTCTCAACCCCATCTTGTCGCCGCAACTCAGCTACAGCGTGGCACGAGACTTTGCGCCGGTGGCTACCGTGGCCTATCTCAACCTGGCCATGGTGGTGTCGAGCAATCTGCCGGTGAACAACATGGCCGAGATGGTCGCCTGGACGCAGGCCAAATCGGGCACCATCAGTTATGGCTCGTATGGCGTGGGCAGCCAGGCCCACATCATGGGCGAGATGTACAAAAAGCTCACCCAGACCGACATCGTGCACGTGCCCTACAAAGGTTCGGCGCCCGCGGTGGCCGATGTGATCGGTGGCCAAGTGGTGTTCACCTTCCCCGCCATTCCCACCATTCAGGGGTTTGTACAGGCGGGCAAGGTCAAGGTGCTGGCCATTTCGGGCGACAAACGCTCGCCTCTGATGCCGCAGGTGCCCACCTTCACCGAGGTTGGGCAAAAGGATTTGAATATTGGCGCCTGGTATGCCTTTCTGGCACCAGCGCAGACACCCCCGGCGGTGGTCGCCAGACTGAATGCCGCTGTGGCCACCATGCTCTCCAGCCAGGAGTTTGTGGATCAGCAACTGGTGCCGCAGGGCATGAGCGCCATGAGCATGACGCCCCAGCAGTTTGGACAGCACATCAAGACTGAAACCGAGCGGATGACGCGCATCATCCAGTTGTCTGGTGCCAAGGTGGATTGACGATCACCCGGGGATCGTCGACCGATTGCCCAACGCTCAGCCGTTGAATGTCGTCAACAACTCACCGGCCAGGGGTGGCTGGGTCACCAGGCCTTTTTCGTCAGCCACCTGCTGACCATTCACCCACACGCCGCGCACGCCCACGGCATCGGTGTTCAGGCGTGCTGCTCCACCCGGCAGGTCGAACACCCGCTTCTTGGTGGAGCGATTGACGGTGGCGGGGTCAAACAGCATCAGGTCGGCCGCCCAGCCCACTTGCAGGCGTCCCCGCGCCTGAATGCCCATCACCTCGGCTTGAAGCGAGGTGATTTGCCGCACGGCTTCGGCCATGCTCATGGTGCCGAGTTCGCGCGCCCAGTAGCCCATCAGGTGCAGACCAAATCCCGCGTCGTTGAAAAAAGTCAAATGCGCACCGGCATCGCTCAGTGTGATGAGGCTGTGCGGGTGATTCAGCATACGGCCCACGGCTTCGACGTCGCTGTTGAGCAGCTGTGCGGTCAAGACGGTTTTGAGGTCTTCGGACAGTGCGATGTCCAGCACGGTATCCAGCGGGTCTTTGCCCAGCTCGCGGGCAATATCGGCAATGCTGCGTTGCTCCAGCCGAGCATTCTCGGGCTTGAATGTTTCCACCACATGCACCTTGTCCCATTCATTGTTGAACAGGCGGAAGGTGGACGTGCTGGCCAACTCGGCGCGCACATGGTCGCGAAACGAGGGGTCTGCCAACACCTGGCGCAGGGCTTCGTCACGAATGCCCAGGGCGGGTTTCCAGCTTTGCAAGCCTTCCACAGGGTAGGGCGAGACAAAGGTGAAGTCCATGGTGAGTGGGCAGCACGATACCTGGCCGATCAGTTTGCGGCCGCGCTGGTTGGCGTCGGTGATGGCTTGCAAATCTTTGAAGACGGCTTGCGGGTTGGTGCTGTTGTGCAACAGGGCTGCGATCATCACCGGACGGCCGGACTGTGCTGACATCTCTTCCAGGAAGGCCACAGGCATTTGACCGCCCTTGGTCACCATGTAGATGCCGCGGCCTTGTTCTCCCATCGCCTTGATGAGCGCCATCATTTCCTCGTCACTGGCCAGGCGCGAGGGCATGGGCATGCCGCCTTCGCCGTTGTGGGCGGGACTGGTACTGCTGGCAAAGCCCACGGCTCCGGCAGCCATGGCCTCGCGCACGAGGTGTGCCATGCGCTCAATCTCTTCAGGGGTGGCAGCGCGTCGGGTGGCGTCTGCGCCCATCACCCAGGTGCGAATCGACGAGTGGCCCACATAGGCCGCCACGTTGACCGCACTGCCTTTGCGGCGCAGCATGTCGAGGTATTGCGGAAAGGTCTCGAAATCCCATTCAATGCCCTGACGCAGCACATCCAGCGACATGCCCTCCACCTGCGTGAGATTACGCATGGTGATGTCGCGGTCGGCGGGCTTGCAGGGGGCGATGGTGAAGCCACAATTGCCGATGACTGCCGTGGTGACACCCAGCGCCGGAGACGGGCGCACACAGGGGTCCCAGGTAATTTGGGCATCGAAATGGGTGTGGCTGTCGATGATGCCGGGCATGAGGGCCAGGCCCGTGCCATCGATCACCTGCCGGGCCTGCAGGGTGAGTTGCGGTCCCATGGCGCAGATGCGGCCCTCGCGCACGGCCAGATCACCGACCACCGGGTGGGCGCCTGAGCCATCAAACAGTTGAACATGGCGAAACAGAAGATCGGCAGTCTGGGACATGACAAGATGGGCGTATGAGCCAACAGGCTCGGGTACGGGAAAAAGTCAACAGGGCGACATGGTAACGCCATGTGGCATGCCAAAACGCTATCCTTGAATCCGTTGAATCTACCCGGAGACACCCATGCCCTTTGTTGATACTTCCTTGCTACGCGTGGGCTATGAAGACCTCAATCCCCAGGGCCGGCACGCGGTCGTGCTGGTGCATGGCTGGCCTGACAGCCCTCGTACCTGGCTGCAGGTGGCCCCCTTGTTGGTGAAGGCGGGTTACCGTGTCATCGTGCCGGCGCTTCGGGGGTTTGCTCCCACCACTTTCTTGCGGGAAGAGACACCACGCACAGGGCAACTGGCCTCTTTAGGGCGTGATTTGCTCGAGTTCATTGACGCCTTGGGGCTGGAGCAGCCGGCCCTGGTCGGGCACGACTGGGGGGCTCGCGCCGTGGCCATTGCCAACGGCTTGCGACCCGGGGTATCCAGCCACATGGTGATGATCTCGGTGGGGTATGGCACCAACGATCCCAACCAGTCTCTGAGTGCCGAGCAATCACGCAACTACTGGTACCACTGGTTCATGAACACCCCCCGTGGGCGAGACGCGGTGCGCAACGACCGGCGAGCCCTGACACGGCTGATGTGGGACACCTGGGCCCCTGCGGGGTGGTACGACCCGGCCGAATTCGACGAGACCGCCAAAGCCTTCGACACCCCGGACTGGGCTGATATCGTCATCCATTCCTATACCCAGCGCTGGAACCTCTCGCCCTCCGACCCTGCTTATGAGGACGATGAACGTCGTTTACATCCGGCCCCTGTGTTGTCCGTGCCCACCCTGATGTTGCATGGCGAGGCGGACGGTGTGACCTTGCCCTCAAGCTCGGCCAACAAGGAACATTTTTTTTCAGGGCCGTATCAGCGCACCTTGCTGCCGGGCGTGGGGCACTTTCCACAGCGTGAGGCCCCCCACGCTGTGGCGGAGGCGGTTCTGGCTTGGTTGCAGGCGCACTGAGTCAATCGCTGACTGAAGCCCAGGTGCAAGGGCGTCGGGCGAGAGGAAAAGTCATGCTACAATCAAAATCTTTAGCGGCTGTAGCTCAGTTGGATAGAGTACTTGGCTACGAACCAAGGGGTCGTGGGTTCGAATCCTGCCAGCCGCGCCATTCACGAAACTGCCTCGAGAAATCGAGGCTTTTTCTTTGGTGGGATTGAGATTGCTACAGCAGGTTGCCCATGCTTGTGTCCTTGCCCCTCATCCGCCGTCGCCGGTTGCTCGTCGGCATCAGTTTGTTGCCAGGCTTGGCAGCCCATGCCCATGCGCCTGTTCGTGTTGGCTCAAAGATCGACACCGAAGGCAAGCTGTTGGGCCACATCATGGTGCTGGCCCTGGAAGCCCACCACATCAACACTGAAAACAAGCTGTCACTCGGCAACACCAAGATCGTGCGTGCAGCACTGCTCGCTGGAGAAATTGATCTGTATCCGGAGTACACAGGCAATGCCGCCTTCATGTTGGGCGCTGACCACCACAAGGCTTGGAAAGACGCTCGCGCCGGCTACGAATTGGCCAAAAAATTAGATTTTGAAAAAAACAAGATCGTGTGGTTAGAGCCCGCCCATGCCAACAACACTTGGGCCATTGCCGTTCGAAAAGACCTGGCCACGGCCCATCAGCTCAACACCATGGACGACCTGGGGCGCTACATCGCCAAGGGAGGGGCTTTCAAGTTGGCAGCATCCGCCGAATTCATGGAGCGAGCCGATGCCTTGCCTGCCTTTCAGGCAGCCTACGGCTTCAAACTGCGTGCGGATCAAGCCCTGGTGCTGGCGGGTGGCGACACGGCCACCACCATCAAAGCGGCGGCTGAAAAAACATCTGGCGTGAACGCTGCCATGGCCTACGGGACCGATGGGCCATTGGCTGCGCTGGGGCTGGTGGTCATGGAAGATACCAAGAGCGTCCAGGCGGTTTATGCCCCTGCACCCTTGATCCGTGAATCAGTGCTCAAGCGCTACCCGGCCATTGCCACTATTTTGTCACCCATTTTCAAATCCCTGGACAGACCCACGCTGCAAATGCTGAATGCGCGCATACAACTGGAGGGCCAGGATCCGCGCAAAGTGGCCAGCGCCTACTTGCACAGCCAGGGGTTTCTGAAGTAAGTTAGGCCATGGCAACCCCTGACACCCAGCGTTGGAACCCCGTGCTAGCGCTTTATGTGGCAGTGGCCTTGGGCGCTTCAATGGGCTTGCCTTTTGTGCGTGTGGCTCCCAACCGACTGCTCTCGGGTGATCCCATTTTTTTAGGGGATGTCCTGCAGCGCCAAGGCAGTCCCCTGGTCGTCGCGCTTGTCTTGGCGGTTTTCACCTTGTTGGTTTTTGCCATAGGGCAGCCCCAGCGACGGTTCACGCAAGCCCTGGTGAGCGTGGCCATGGCCGCCAGTTTGGCAGGCTTGTGGCTGCTGGCCAGTCACGTCAGCAGCAGTGTCAGCCCAGTCGACCGTCCGCTCCAGCGCACCGCGTTGGGCGCGGGCTTTTGGACGCTCGCGGCGCTGGCCTGGTTGACGGCTCTTGATGCAGCGGCTCGCTTGAATTTGGCCACGCTCCCCCGCTTGCTGGTGCATATCGCATGGTGTCTGCCGCTTCTCCTCTCGTTGAGCGAGGGGCAGAACTTGTCTCTGGCCAAAGAATACGCCAATCACAGCGATGTTGTTGGGCCCGCTGTTGTGCGCCATCTTCAGATCGTGCTGTTGGCCGTTGTGCCGGCTGTCGTCATTGGCGTGCCGTTAGCTTGGCGCATGAGCCGATCGGCGGTGTTAAGACAAGGCCTCTTTCCCCTGCTCAATTTGATTCAAACCATTCCCGCCATCGCCCTGTTCGGGCTGCTCATGGCGCCCTTGGCTTGGCTGGCCGTGCAATTACCCCTGCTGGGCAGCGCGGGCATCCGCGGCGTTGGCATGGCACCTGCCGTGCTGGCGCTGTTTTTGTATTCGCTGTTGCCCATTGTGCGCGCTGCACTGGCGGGCTTGGAGCAAGTGCCTGCCGACACCATCCTTGCGGCGCGGGCCATGGGGATGTCCCCTTGGCAGATATTTTGGCAAATCGAGTTGCCGCTGGAGTTGCCGGTGCTGCTGATAGGGGTTCGTACAGCGCTTGTACAAACCATTGGCCTCGCAGCCGTGTGCGCGCTGATTGGCGCAGGCGGGCTAGGTCAGATCATGTTTGATGGACTCTTCAGCGCGGCCAACGAGCTGGTCATCCTGGGTGTCATGCCGATCGTGCTGATGGCCATGCTGGCAGACAGTTTCTTTCAAATACTTGAGACGCTGTTCAAGACGCCCGCACCATGATCAAATTTGAATGCGCCAGCAAGTTTTACGGAGACGTCGCAGCCATCAGTCAGTTGGATCTGGACATCCAGCCCGGTGAATTGGTGGCCTTGATTGGCCCTTCAGGGTCTGGCAAATCGACAGCCCTCAAAATGGTCAACCGCATGGTCGAGCTCGATCACGGTCGGATTCTTTTCAAGAACCAGGACATCACCCGCTTCAACCTGCAGGACTTGCGTCGACGCATGGGCTATGCGATTCAATCGGTCGGCTTGTTTCCCCACAGAACGGTGGCGCACAACATCGCAACCGTGCCCAGACTGTTGGGCTGGGAGGCCGACCGTGTGCGTGCGCGTGTGACTGAACTCATGAACATGTTGTCGATGGATCCCGATCACTACGCGGGTCGCTATCCGCATCAGCTCTCGGGGGGGCAGCAACAGCGGGTGGGCGTCGCGCGTGCTCTGGCCGCAGATCCCGATGTGCTCCTCATGGACGAGCCTTTTGGCGCGCTTGACCCCGTCACCCGTGCAGCTTTGCAACGAGCCCTCAAAGCGATTCACCGCGCGACAGGTAAAACCATCCTGTTTGTCACCCACGACCTCGACGAGGCCTTGTTACTGGCCTCACGCATCGTGCTGTTGAATAACGGTCGACTGGTGCAAGTGGGTACACCCCTGGAGTTGCTGCAACAGCCAGCCAACGACTTCGTGGCCGACTTTCTGGGCCGTGCCGACCTAGGACTCAAACAACTGTCTCTGCAGCCTGTTGCTCACTATCTCAAACCCCTTGCGGGCCCGGCCCCAGCCTACGTGATCCCATCTACAGCCACCGCAAGAGAGGCTATCTCGTGCATGGCCGAGCACCATGTTTCGAGCTTGCGTGTTGCAGATGCAAACGGCAACATCATCGGGCAGGTTGGCGCCCCTGATTTACTCGCCAACAACCATGTCTGATTGGCCCGCACGTCCGCCCCTCACACCCCGCGGCGGTGCAAAGACATTGAGTGGGTGTGTGGTGTTGGTGCTGCTTCTGGCCTATGGTTTGCCGCATTCTGAGCTGGTTTTTTCGACCTTGTTTCCCGATCTGTCACGCCCGGTGTATTTGCAAGAGCCCATGGCCGATTTGCTGTGGCAGCACATGGGGTTGGTGTTGATTTCCAGTGCCACGGCGGTGGTCGTTGGCACTGCCGCAGCTTTCTTCACCACCACCACACCAGGCCGTGCGTTCAAGCCCTTGATTGACATGCTGGCCACCCTGGGTCAAACCTTTCCTCCTGTGGCCGTGTTGGCGGTCGCAGTTCCCGTCGTGGGCTTTGGAGAGCGGCCTGCGTTTCTGGCGCTGGCAATTTTTGGCGTGTTGCCCGTTCTTCAAGGCACACTGGCTGGACTGGCATCAATACCAACACCGGTGCTGGATTCAGCCCGCGCCATGGGGATGACACCGCGCCAACGACTGACCGAGGTGCAGATGCCTTTGGCCTTTCCACTGTGGCTGGCTGGTGTGCGAACCTCGGTCATCGTGAACATAGGTACCGCGGCCCTGGCCTCCACCGTGGGGGCCAAAACACTGGGCCTGCCCATCATCGTCGGCTTGTCGGGGTTCAACACCGCCTATGTGTTGCAAGGGGCCGTGGTGCTGGGCATGCTGGCCATTGCCGCAGACCTGGCGTTTGACCAACTGGCCCTGCGCTTTGATCGAAGCGCAGAGTGATCAACTCACCACCAGGCGTGCAGTTTGCGCTTCGCCGATATGGCCTACAACGGCCGCATCCTGGAATCCATGACGCTTGAACACCGCCAACACATCGCCAACCGCCTCGGGCGAACACGTGACCAGCAAACCGCCACTGGTTTGGGGGTCTGACAACAGCGCCTGACATTCTGTGGGCAACCCTGCAGCCAAGCTAATGTCCTGCCCATAACCGTCCCAGTTGCGACCCGAAGCGCCGGTGACATGGCCGCTTTTATACAAGGCAGACACATGAGGCAACACAGGCACATCGGCCCATTTGATGTGTGCCGTGAGATGCGCGCCGCGGGCAATTTCAAGGGCATGGCCCGCCAAGCCAAAGCCTGTGACGTCTGTCAATGCGTGCACTCCGGGCAATTCAGCCAACTCGGGGCCAGGTGTGTTGAGCTTGGTGGTGTTGGCGATCATGGATTCGTAGCCGGCAGCATCCAGCACTTCTTTCTTGAGTGCCGCAGACAGCACACCCACGCCAATCGGCTTGCCCAGCACCATCACATCGCCCACGCGCGCACCATCGTTTCTTTTGACACGGTCGGGGTGAACCAAGCCTAACACCACCAAGCCATAGATAGGCTCTACAGAATCAATCGTGTGGCCACCCGCAATGGGAATGCCTGCTGTGTTGCAGACGGATGCTCCACCCGCCAAAATTTGACCGATGGTTTCTGTGGACAACACATTGATGGGCATGCCCACCAAGGCCAAAGCCAGGATAGGTTTTCCGCCCATGGCATAGACGTCGCTGATGGCATTGGTGGCTGCAATGCGACCAAAATCAAAGGGGTCATCCACAATGGGCATGAAGAAATCTGTGGTGGCAATCAAGGCCTGCTCGTCGTTGAGCTTATAAACCGCTGCGTCGTCTGCCGTCGCAATGCCCACCATCAACTCCTTGGGGATGGGCATCTGCAGGGTGCCTTTGAGGATTTCGGACAAAACAGCTGGCGCAATCTTGCAACCGCACCCTCCACCATGGGAGAGGGAGGTCAGCCGGGGTTCATGGGCGTTCATGGTATTTCCTTCAAACTGTTCAGGATTGTAAGCAAGCCTTTGCTTTCTTTCTCGGCTGAAAACAAGGGCGCACGAGCGGCGCACTGGGCTTTTAACAAACTTGCAAATTCCACATCACGCCTGAAACGAATGAGCATGTCGGCAAGCGCTCGGGCGTCCCCCACAGGAAACAAGCCCGCATAGTCTGCGCCCAGCATGCCCATATTGCCAGCAATGCGCGAGGCAATGACAGGCACGCCGCTGCAAATGGCCTCCATCAGCACATGAGCGCCGCCTTCCATCACGCTGGTATGCACCAGTACGTGCGCGCGCTGAATTTGATGTCGTGTTTTGGGGTAGCTCAATGCCCCCGTGAACTGATAGTGCGGATATTGCGCGGCTGTTTGATGGGCCAATGTGGCAAGGACTGGGTCGAGCTCTGCTCCAATGTGTTCTATGCCGATATCTGGATGCTGGGACAGCAAGGCTGCCGCCTCGAACAATGTGCGGGGCGATTTTTCGTCGCGCAAATGACCGACCATCACAGCCCGAACGCATCGCGACGTTTTGGGCAAGGTCCGGCGTGGCGTGGTGGATTGCAACACCACCGAGGTTTTGGACCGCACGGAAGCCGGCAACGCATCAAGCCCCAAGGGTTGCAAGACAACCAGGCGTGCTGCCATGTCAAGGGATTGCTGGGCCTGGGTGTCGTGCTGGATGTCACGGTACAAATCAGTGCCCGTCAGGACCACCACCAACCCAGAGGAGCCACGCAAGCCGTGCCAGGCAGCAATCGACGCGTGGCTACGTCGCGCATGCAAAGCAATCATCAAGTCATCTGACTGTTCGCCATGCCACTCACTCACAAGACGCACCTGAAAGTGTGCCTGGAGCAATTGACGGTATCGTTTGGCCGTCTGCCAATTGCCGTTGTTCGCACGGGCAAGGGCCGGACTTACAATGACCAGCGTCGGCTTTTTGGATTGACGTGTGTGCGCTTGGCTCATGATCAGTGGACTAGCATAACGAAAAGGATATGAACCATCCATGGTTGAAGTCAATATCCAGACACTGTCTAAGGCTCTTCGGCAGCTTCGCCAACTTACGCTTCAGTCGTTCGAGTGCTACCTGAATGCAAACCAACTGGTCGTCCCCCGGCATAGTGGCTTGAATCCACCCGTGTGGGAATTGGGCCATGTGGCTTGGTTTCAAGAATATTGGATTGCTCGCAATCCACAGCGTTCACAAGGCCTCGCTTTTGATGCTTCATGCCCCGTTCACCCGTCCACTCTTCGTGAGGCTGACCAATGGTTTGACAGCGCCCAAGTGGCTCACGCCACCCGCTGGGATTTGCCGCTCTTGTCGGCGCCCGAGTGCATCCAATACGCCGAGCAAACTCTCCAGAATACTCTTGACTTGTTAGAACAAGAACCCGTCGACAGCCCTGCACTTTATTTTTATTGGCTGGTGTTGCAGCATGAAGCCATGCACCTGGAGGCCAGCGCTTACATGGCTCAGTCACTGGGCTTGCCCTTTCAAGCGCGGTGGCAAGCCTCCGAAACCATCTGTCACTCTGGCACCACGCAGGCTGTCACGGCGCACGTGGTTGCGCAGTCGTGGACGCTGGGATCGGAAGCCGAGCGGCCCTTTTGCTTTGACAACGAACTGAGCCAGCACACGAGCTTTTTCCTGGACTTTGAGATTTCTTTGCAACCCGTCAATTGGAGCCAATACATCCAATTTGTCACTGCGACAGGCTACGCTCTGCCCAGGTATGTACGACGATCTGGCACGGAGCTTGAAACGTGGGTGTTTGGCCGCTGGAAACCTCTGGATATCACTGCACCCGCCGTTCACCTGTCCTGGAACGACGCCCAAGCCTACTGCGCGTGGGCCCAATGCCGCTTACCGACCGAAGCTGAATGGGACTGCGCGGTCAAAACCTTGGTCGGTTTTGAGTGGGGCCACGTTTGGGAGTGGACGCAAGACACCTTTGCTCCCTTTGAGGGCTTTGTGACGCATCCCTACAAAGAGTACTCGGCGCCTTGGTTTGGGTCACATAAAGTGTTGAGAGGTGCATCGCACTTGACCCATCCCGCCTTGCGACGCATCAATTACAGGAATTTTTTCACGCCAGAGCGCGACGATATTTATTCAGGCTTTAGAACTTGCGCGTTATGAAAACCAGGGGCTTGGCTTATTGGGCCCAGAACACGGCGAAGTGCACGAGGGGATCTGTCCAGTGCTGAATGCTTGAAAAACCCGCCGCACGCAATTGATCGGTGAATTGATCGATTGACCATTTGTAGGAATTTTCTGTGTGAATGGTTTCGCCTTGGTTGAAATGGCGTTGATGCCCATTCCATTGAACAAGCAGGTCATGCTTGGCCTGCAAGTGCATTTCAATGCGAGACGCTTGCGTGTTAAAGCGTGCGCAGTGCTGCCAATCCCGCACGTCAAAATCTGAGCCTAGCAAATGGTTCACACGCCGCAGTACATTCAAATTGAACGCAGCGGTCACACCCAAATCATCTGCATACGCACGCTCCAGTGTGTGAGTCTCTTTCACCAAATCGATGCCGATCAGAAGGCCCGATCCAGGTTGACCTTGCTGGCACAGTGCAGCAATTTTTTGCAAAAAGGACAGGGCTTCGGTAGGCGTGAAATTGCCTAAACTTGAACCCAGGTACAAGGTCAGCACAGGGTGGGCGCTCAACTGTTGCTGCAGTGCTGCTGGAAAAGTCAGGAACTGCGAAAAATCCATCCCCACCCCCACCATGTTCACCTGCGGGTGTTGAGCTTGCAGGTCTTTCAACTGGTTGGCGAGGTAGGCGCTGGAAATATCAACTGCCACATAGGTGGCAGGCAAGGTGCGTGAAAACAAGTGCGCTGCTTTTTGACAACTACCCGCACCCAGATCAACCCACGTGGCCTGCTTGGGTAACTGCGCATGGATGGCATGGGCATGAGCGACCAATATGTGGTGTTCGGTGCGTGTGGGGTAATACTCAGGCAGCAAGGTGATGGCGTCAAACAGGACCGAGCCCATGGCATCGTAAAAGTACTTGGGCGATAGCGTGGCCGGATGGGCCAGCAAACCTTGGCTCAGCGCTTCGATGTCGGTGTCTTTGTTTTCTTGGGAGACATCAAAAAACACGGGCTCTTGGGGTGGCACTGGCAACTCTTTCTCTAGTCGGGTTCGGTCAGTAGGCTCGCATGGCGGGTCGGTAGGAGGACTTAGCGAGTCAGCCACCGTCTCAGCCCAAAGCTTAGCGCATCCACACAAGCCACCATGAGCAACATCGCGCCCAGGATGGTGGCAGTTTTGTTCATCAGAAACAGGCCCATGTTGAAGGACAGCAATTGACCCAAACCGCCCGCTCCCACGACCCCCAACACCGCGGCTGCACGGATGTTGTTTTCCCAGCGGTATAGCGTGTAGCTCATCAACTGAGGCAACACCTGAGGCAAGGTGGCATAAGCAAAAACGCGCAACGGTCCAATCCCTTGTGTGCGCAGGGCATCACCGGGTCCGGTGGGCACATTCTCCATGGCTTCGGAGAAGAGCCGGCCGAGCACGCCGCTGGTGTGAAGTGCTAAAGCCAAAGTGCCGGCCATGGGTCCCAGACCCGCTGAAATCAGCAACAGCGCAGCCCATACCAGTTCAGGAATGGCCCGCAATGCGTTCAGCAACCAGCGCGTTGGACTGCGCAGCCACGCAGGATCCTGGCTGGACATACGACTGGCTGGTATGGCCAATGCCAGACCCAAGGTGGCGGCGAGGGCAGTGCCCAGCGCCGACATGGCCAGTGTTTCCAAGGCTGCCCATGCGACTTTGCTGAGAAATTTGGGGGACAAGTCTGGTGGATAAAACTCTGCCGCAAAACGCATCATGCTGCGTGCAGCCTCCATGGACGCAAACGCGGCCCAGTCGAGGTCCAGCGACGCAAAGCTGGCGACCACCAGCACCAGCACAGCACCCGTCAGCCAACATGCCCAGCACCGTGCATCCCACAGGGGGGCAGGAAGTTTGAACGGCGGGTTAGCCGCCTCGCGCTGGACAACGCGTGAAGAAGGCGCACGGGAGGTCATGGGCTTCATGACAAGGCCTTTCGCAACCAAACACTGGCGCGGTCGGCCAATGCCACCAGAAACACGAACACCAGCAGCAAGGTGGCCACTTCGCCACCGTTGAACATCTTCATGGAATTGTCCAGTTGCTGGCCCAATCCACCGGCGCCCACAAAGCCGAGTACCACCGATGAGCGAATGGCACATTCCCAACGGTACACCGTATAGGAGGCAAGCTCAGCCGCGTGGCTGGGTAACAGGGCATAGAAAAATGCCTGCAAGCGGCCGCCGCCATTTCTCATCAGGGCGTGTGCTGAGTGGCTCTCACCACTTTCCAAGATTTCGGCGTATACCTTGCCCAGCATGCCGCCATAGGTGAGCGCAATCGCCAGGACACCCGCTGTGGGCCCCAGGCCCACCACACGCACAAACACCAAGGCCCATACCAACTCTGGAATGCTGCGCAACACAATGAGGGTGACACGGACGCAACCGCGCAAGACCGCGGGCCAGCGGTTCATGCGCCCCGATAAAGCAGACAGGGATAACACCCGTGTCGCGACCAGGCTCAAGGGGACAGCCAGGACCAAAGCCAGCGTGATGCCCGCCGTTGCCATGGCCACCGTGCGCCACGTTTCGCGGGCCACCATGCGCATGAATTCGGTCTCATAGACCAAGGGCCAAAAACTGGCCAAAAAGTCAACGGTCACTTTGCGGTTGTCGGGCGCCCACAAGACCCAAGGGCGAAACTCGGTGGCCACACACAGGGGCCAGAGAAGCACAAGGGTCAGGCTGAGCCAAAAAATCCGAGCCGTAAAGTCTGGATCTCGATTCTTGCCTCTTGAGTCAAGATGGGCGTGACGCAAGGGGGATACAGACATACTCAAAGAACTCTGGCTGAACTGGGCTGCGTTCAGCGGCAGTGCATCACAACAGGCGCGGGCACCTCTGGCTCAGGGACCGGCATCCATGGCAAGGCATCACTTGGCGCGTGCTCGTGCTGATCGTACAAATGCGACAAGCGTTCGCGGGTAACTTGTGAAGAAGGCAGATCAAAAACGATTTGGCCATTCAGCAACCCGATGATGCGGTCGAAGTGACCGAGGGCCATGTCCACTTGGTGCAAGCTGGCAACCAGGGTGATTCCGCGCTCACGTGCAAGCTCCACCAAAGCTGTCATGGCCAGTTGAGCTCGCATGGGATCGAGCGCAGACAAGGGCTCGTCAATGAGCCACAGCGTGGCGGGCGACAGCAATGCGCGGGCCAGCCCGACGCGTTGGCGCTCACCCCCGGACAGGCGATCGACCCGGTCAAACAATTTGTCACTCAGGTCAAAGTGACACAGCGCTTCGTAAGCGGCCGGGATATCGGTCGGATACAACAAAGAGCGCAAACTGGCGGCGAGGCTCATGGCGGGTAATCGACCTGCCAGCACCGAGGTCACCACGCGTTGTCTGGGTGGCAACGGCGGGGTCTGAGGGGCCAGGAACAGTTGACCACGCAACCGGCGAAGCTCGTGGCTCGACAAGCACCAAGGATCTTGACCGCCGAGACGCATCGTCCCGCGGGTAGGGCGCTGAGCACACGCCAGAATTTGTAGCAGGGTTGTCTTGCCGGCGCCCGACGGACCAATGATGGCCACCTGCTCACCCAACCCCACTTGCAAGTTGATGGATTGCAAGGCATCAGGGGCATGCCGTGCTGCTGCCGGATGTCGTGCCTGTAAGGCTGCCAGTTCGATCTTCACCTGTTCACAACCGATTTACTGCAACAAGCCCGCGCTGCGCGCGGCAGACTCCAGACCTTTGTAATTGTCGGGGGTGGTTGGCACATAGCGGGTGGCGCGGTTGAGCTTCAAGATCTCGGCGTGTTCGGGGTTCGCAGGGTTGAGAGCCAGCAAGGCCGTCTTGATTCTTTCACGCAAATCGGCGGGCATGTCTGCGTGAACCGACCAGTTGTAATTGAAGTAGGAAGGCGTGGTGAAAAACACATTCACCTCTTGCGTGTTGACCTTGTTTTCAGCCACAAATTTCTTCCACACCGTGATGTCGAGTGCTGCAGCGTCCACCTTGCCGCTGACCACGGACGCGATGGTCGCGTCGTGTGCACCGCTGTAGGCAATACGCTTGAAGTCTTTTTCGGGTTCGATATTGGCTTGCAGCAAAAAGCTGCGCGGCATCAGGTGACCGGACGTGCTACTTTGCGACCCAAAAGAAACCTGCTTGCCTTTCAAGTCGGCCAAGCCCTTGATGCCTGAGTTGGTTTTGGCAATGAACACCGATTGAAATTTGGTGTCCTCTTCGCGTTGTGCCAACGGCACGACTTTGCCACCCGAGCGGATATTGGCCTGAACAAAGGTGAATCCACCCAACCAGACCAGTTCCACCTTTTTGTTGACCAGCGATTCAACCGCTGCGGGATAGTCGGTGACGGGCGTGAATTGCACCTTCATGCCCAGTTGCTTTTCCAGGTACGTGGCCAGGGGTGTGAACTTGCGAACCTGCTCGGTGGCTGCCTCTTCGGGGATGGTAGTCACTCGGAGGGTTGTTTGAGCTGACGCTGTCGACATGCACATGACAGCCCAGGCACACGCATGGGTGGCGAGAATCAGCCATTGGGAGGCCAGAGAAATCGGCAAGCGTGTTTTGACATGAATATTCATGGAATAAATGTACCCAATATCGGTCAACCTGGCTCAGCGAGGGTTTTGAATTGCTCCCTGGGCCGGTGCAGCCGCTGATAATGCGCTAATTTGGCCGCTAAGTTCAGCGGTCAGCCTGTCGGGGCGATGCGGCCCTGGTCCAGACCATGTGGTTTTTATGAGCAAAGCCTTTACCCGAGACAACAGCGAGACGGATGACGACGATGACGGCGGCGTGGTCCCGTTGCCGCCCTCCGGCAAGAACTACATCACGCCCGAGGGTTATGCGCGCTTAAGGGCCGAGTTACTCGAGTTGATTGACAACGAACGCCCCCGCATCGTCGAGATCGTGCATTGGGCGGCCAGCAATGGCGACCGTTCGGAAAACGGCGACTACCTGTACGGTAAGAAGCGCTTGCGTGAGATCGACCGTCGCATCCGCTTTCTCACCAAGCGTCTGGAGATTGCCGAGGTGGCCGATCCACGTCTGCACCACGGCAGCGATCAGGTCTTTTTCGGGGCCACGGTCACCTACGCCGATGCGCGTGGCGAAGAGCGCACCATCACCATCCTGGGCATCGACGAAGCCGACAGTCTGCAGGGACAGGTGAGCTGGATATCGCCCATTGCACGAGCGCTGCTCAAGGCTCGCGTCGGAGACGAGGTGCGACTGGTCACACCGCAGGGCGTGCAGGAAATCGAGGTGTTGGACGTCCGCTACCCCGTCTGAGCCGGGGGCAGCTCAATCCGCGTCGGCGTGGCGGGTGGAGATGACGCGACGCGCTTGGGTGACCGAGGGCGTTCGCCGCAGGGCCTTGAGCACGGCTTCCAAGTGCGCCAAATTGCGAACCGACACCACGAAGCGCAGATCGATGGCGTCTTGACCACTGACCTCATCCACCATGTTGACCAGGGTGATGTCGGCCTCAGCCTGCGCAATGGCGGCCGCCACCCGTGCCAGCACCCCCTTGCCATTGCTCACCGTGACCAGCAGTGGCGCTTCGAAAGCGCGCACAACTTCTTCCGACCACTCCACGCCGATGAAGCGCTCGCGGTCCTTGTGCAACAGACGCTGTCCGACCGCACAGGAGTCGGTGTGCACCACCAGACCTTCGCCTCGACCCAGGTAGCCCAGAATGGGGTCGCCCGGAATCGGGTGGCAACAGGGCGGGTATTTGACCGACGCATTCTGGCTGCCATCGAGCGCCACACTGCCTTGCGACACGGTCTCGTGCGCGGTGAAGCGCTCTTTGCTCATCAACAGTGGATCCGGCTTTTCGCCCAACTCAGCCAGGAGCACGGTCAAGCGCTTGGCCACAATGCCAGCCACACGCTTGCCCAGGCCGATGTCGATCAACAGTTCGTCGCGGTGACGACTGCCGGTGAAACGCAGCAAACGGTCCCAGGTGCTTTGGTGGGCCGAATCTTGCGCGGGCAAATGTTCGATACCTTCCGCACGCAGGGCCTGAGCCAGCAGTTTTTCGCCCAGCGTGAGGGATTCGGCGTGGGCCATGGTCTTGAGGTAGTGCCGAATTTTGGAACGGGCTCGGCCAGTGGTGACGAACCCCAGCCAGGCTGGGTTGGGAGCAGCCACGGTGGAGGTGATGACTTCCACCACGTCCCCATTGCGCAACTCGGTGCGCAGCGGTACTTGTTCGCCGTTGATGCGCGCCGCCATGGTGCGGTCCCCAATGTTGCTGTGCACCGCATAGGCAAAGTCCACGATGGTAGCCCCTCGCGGCATGGCCATGATCTTGCTTTTGGGGGTGAACACGTAGACGGCATCGGGGAACAGATCGACCTTGACGTGGTCCCAGAACTCGGTGGCGTCGCGCGTTTCGTGCTGGATGTCGAGCAGTGACTGCAGCCACTTGGCCCCGAGCCGTTCCGATTGCTCGCTACCCGGCTCCTGTGATTTGTACAACCAGTGGGCGGCCACGCCCGACTCGGCCACCACGTGCATCGACTCGGTGCGCATCTGAAACTCGATGTTCAGACCTGTAGGACCCACCAGTGTGGTGTGCAGGGACTGATAACCATTGACCTTGGCGATGGCGATGTGGTCCTTGAAGCGCCCTGGTACCGGCTTGTAGAGCTGGTGCAGGATGCCCATGGCGGTGTAACAGTCGGTCACGCTGGGCACGATGAGGCGTATGCCGTAGATATCGTTCACCTGGGCAAAGCTCAGGTGCTTACTGTCCATCTTGCGGTAGATCGAGTAGAGCGTTTTCTCACGACCGTACATGCGAACCTGCAAGCCGGCTTTGTCGAAAGCCGTCTGCACTTCTTTTTGAACCCGCTGCAACAAATCGCGTCGCCGACTGCGCGCGCGCATCACGGCTTTGTGCAGCACCTGGTGACGCCAGGGCATGAGGTAGCGGAAAGACAAATCCTGCAACTCGCGGTAACACTGGTTCAGCCCCAGGCGGTTGGCAATGGGGGCATAAATTTCCAGCGTCTCGCTGGAGATGCGATGCCACTTGGCGCGCGGCATTTCGCCCAAGGTGCGCATGTTATGACTGCGATCAGCCAGTTTGATGAGGATGACCCGCACATCGCGCGCCATGGCCAACAGCATTTTTCGAAACGACTCGGCCTGACCTTCCTCGCGGGTGTTGAACTGCAGTTTGTCGAGCTTGGTGAGGCCGTCGACCAGTTCAGCGACTTGGAGGCCAAAGCCGTTCATCAGATCGTGTTTGGTGATGCCACAGTCTTCCATGGCGTCGTGGAGCAGGGCCGAGGCCAGAGCCTGGGCGTCCAGTCGCCATTCGGCACACTGGGCTGCCACGGCGATGGGGTGGGTGATATAGGGCTCGCCACTGCTTCGTTTTTGGCCCAAGTGGGCCTGATCAGCAAAGCGGTAGGCGCGTCGCACCAGATCAATCCCCTCGGGCCCGAGGTAATCCAGTTTGGCCACAAGCGCAGCAAAGCTGGCCGCTGCCGCGTTCACGGCGGCAGGACTGGCGGGTGCGGCAACGGGTGGGACAACGGCGCTCATAGCCGTACTCTACACGCAGGCCGGGTCGTTTGTCAGTCTGGGGGCAAGGGTAGCGGCGCGAGGGGCCGCTGGGGGCTGAGAGGTCAGCCCGGCACTTTCTTGAGCATTTCCAGGCCGATCTTGCCGGCGGCAATCTCGCGCAGGGCGGTCACGCCTGGCTTGTTCTTGCTCTCGATCTTGGGGGTATGGCCTTGGCTGAGCATGCGGGCGCGGTAGGTGGCCGCCAGCACCAGCTGAAAACGGTTCGGAATTTGCGCGAGGCAGTCTTCAACAGTAATGCGTGCCATGACGGTCTCTCCAGGAGGATTCAGATGGTGATATGAAGGGCATCGAACACGTCGGCCCGCGCACGGCGCTGGGCCGCAAATTTGAGCCGCTGGGCGTGAACCACCGCTTTGAGATCAAAGAGGGCGCGCTCAAATAACTCATTGATTATAACGTAGTCAAATTCCGGGGCGTGCGACATCTCTTCGGCAGCGTTCTTGAGCCGCAATTCGATGACTTCCGGGCTGTCCTCGCCCCGGTTGTCCAGCCGGGAGCGCAACTCTTCCCAACTGGGGGGCAGAATGAAGATCAGCACTGCATTGGAGAAAACCTGGCGGATCTGCAGGGCACCCTGGAAGTCAATTTCCAAGATAACGTCTGCGCCCTGGTTCATGCGGTCCTCAATGGCCTTGCGCGAGGTACCGTAGCGACGCCCATGGACATGGGCCCACTCGATGAAGGCTTGCGCGTGCACCAGTTCATCAAACTCGGCCTCGGACACAAAGAAGTACTCTCGCCCGTGTTTTTCCTGCCCGCGCGGCCGGCGGGTGGTGTGCGATACCGAGGGCTGTACCCGTGAGTCGAGTTCCATCAAGGCTTTGACCAGGCTGGACTTGCCTGCCCCGCTGGGGGCGGCCACCACGAAAAGATTGCCGGGGTAGGAATTCATGGGTCGAGAGTGCGGGCGCTGAACGCCTGAGGACAGATCGACATTATCTCTCCAAGGGCAGACTGGCTGGGCTCGAGGGAAATTGGCAACGGTCAAGTTATTCCAGGTTCTGCACCTGTTCACGCATTTGTTCAATCAACACCTTCATGTCGATCGAGATGCGCGTGAGCTCCAACAAGGCGGACTTGGCGCCCAGGGTGTTGGCTTCGCGGTGCAGTTCCTGAATCAGAAAATCCAGACGCTTGCCTACACTGCGGAGTAGGCCAGTGGGGGCCAGCAAATGGTCTATCTCGTCCAGGTGGGCCGTCAGTCGGGTCAGTTCTTCCGCGACATCGATGCGGATGGCGAAAGCTGTGGCCTCATTCAAGGCCCGGTCTTGCGCGGCCTCGGGCAAGGCCGCGTCGGCCCCCAGTGCCATCGCTTCACGCCAGCGCTCCAAAAACTTCTGACGTTGCTGTTCTACCAGCTGTGGAATGAGCGGACGCGCCTGGTGGGCCAGTTCACGCAAGTGCGCAGTGCGCTCCAGCAGGGTTGTCGCCAGGCGTGCACCCTCACGCGCCCGGGCTTGCATCAAGCCGTCCAGTACCGTGCGGGCCAGCGCCAGCAATGCGGGACCCACATCCTCGGGGGTGTGTGACTGGCTGCTCCCCAAGCGCAGCACATCGGCCACACTCAAGGGGGCAGCATGAGGCAGCCAGGCCAACACGCTGTCTTGCAAGGATTGCAAACGCTGGAGTTGGCGGGGGGACGGACTGGCCGGGCCAGCTTCGGCCTCCAGCTCAAACGAGGCCCGAACCTCCACCTTGCCGCGCTGCAACTGGCTTGTCAGCATTTCCCGCAAGGCCCCTTCGTGGGCGCGCCACTCCTCGGGCAGGCGAAAGCTCAGGTCAAGAAAGCGACTGTTGACCGAGCGCATGTCCAAACCCAGGCGCATACCGGTTTCTGAAGAGGAGGCGTCGGGGGCAACCAGCGGCGCTTGGGCGCTGGCATAGCCGGTCATGCTGTGAATGGCCATGGGTCAACTCGGTAAAAGCCCATTATCTCAGCCGAACCGGACCGACATCCTGGACAATCGGAGGTTGCACGCCTATACCTTGCATCCCAGGAACCCTGCATGACCCACTCCATTCCCTCACGCCAGCAACGCCAGGCCGATGCCCTGCGTCCCGTCCGACTCACCCGTGGCTACACCATCCATGCCGAAGGCTCGGTGTTGGTGGAGTTTGGCAACACCCGCGTTTTGTGCACGGCATCGGTGGAAGAGAAGGTGCCTGGCCATAAGAAGGGCAGTGGCGAGGGTTGGGTCACAGCGGAATACGGCATGCTGCCGCGCTCCACGCACACCCGCAGCGACCGTGAAGCTGCGCGCGGCAAGCAAAGCGGCCGCACACAGGAAATTCAGCGTCTGATTGGACGCTCCTTGCGGGCCGTGTTTGATCTGAGTTCGCTGGGCGAGCGCACCCTTCACCTGGATTGCGATGTGCTTCAGGCCGACGGCGGCACGCGCACCGCCAGCATCACCGGTGCCTTTGTGGCTGCCCAGGACGCCGTCAACGTGTTGATCGCGCAAGGCAAGCTAAAGGCCTCGCCCATTCGCCAGGCGGTGGCTGCCATTTCGGTGGGCATGCTCGAAGGGGTGCCGCTTCTTGATCTGGAGTACACCGAGGACTCCCGTTGTGACACCGACATGAATGTGGTGATGACAGCGGACGGTAACTTCGTGGAAGTGCAAGGCACAGCCGAAGGCGTGGCGTTTTCACGTCAGGACATGAACAGCCTGCTCGACCTGGCCGACAAGGGCATTCGCGAATTGTTTGCGCTGCAGCAAGCCGCACTCAAGGGCTGAGGCTCTCATGAAGCAACTGCTGCTGGCCTCCAACAACCGCGGCAAGTTGGCCGAATTACAGGCCATGTTTGCCCCGCTGGGTGTGCAACTCATCTCGCAGGCCGAACTGAACATTCCCGAAGCCGACGAGCCCTTTCATACCTTCATCGAAAACGCGCTGGCCAAGGCGCGCCACGCCAGTCGCCTGAGTGGCTTGCCTGCGCTGGCCGATGACGCAGGGCTGTGCGTAGAAGCCTTCGGCGGCGAGCCGGGTGTGCAGACGGCGTTTTATGCCACCCGATTTGGCTACCCCAAAGGGGACGACAACAATGTGCGTGCCTTGCTCGAGCAAATGGTCGATGTGACGGACCGGCGTGCAGCGCTGGTGAGCACGTTGGTGGCTGTGCGACGCGCCGAAGACCCCGAACCCCTGGTGGCAGTGGGCCGGGTGAGTGGTGAGATCACCCGCGAACCCCGGGGGGCAAATGGCTTCGGCTTTGATCCCGTCATGTTCATTCCCCGCTTTGGTCAAACCTTTGCCGAACTGCCGGTAGAGGTCAAAAACGCCAACAGCCACCGTGGGCTGGCTGCGCGACAGATGTTGGCCCTGATGCAGGAGCGCTGGTTCGCATGAACCTGGATATTCAGCACCTGATGCGGCCCGGCACGCTGAATCTGGCGGGTTTGCCGCCGCTGTCGCTCTACATTCACTTACCCTGGTGTTTGCGCAAATGCCCCTATTGCGATTTCAATTCGCACGAGTGGCGTGACGAATCGGGGCAGGGCGGCGGCATACCCGAGCAAGCCTATTTGCAAGCCTTGCGGCTAGACCTGGAGGCGGCTCTGCCGCTCATCTGGGGACGCACGGTGCACACAGTGTTTATCGGGGGCGGCACGCCCAGTTTGTTTTCCCCGGCGGGCATCGAGCGGCTATTGTCGGATGTTCGATCGCTTTTGCGCCTGTCGGCCACGGCGGAAATCACCCTGGAGGCCAACCCAGGCACCTTCGAGCGAGAACGCTTCAAAGCCTTTCGGGCGGCTGGTGTCACGCGCTTGTCGGTGGGTGTGCAGAGCTTTCATGACCCCCACCTGTCTGTCTTGGGGCGAGTGCACAGTCGAGATCAGGCGATGGCTGCACTGCAAGAGGCCAGCGACTGCTTTGACACCTTCAACCTGGACCTGATGTATGCGCTGCCCGGTCAGACCTTGGCGCAATTGCGTACGGATCTCGAGACTGCCTTGAGCTTCAAGCCGCCGCATCTGTCCATCTACCAGCTGACGCTGGAGCCCAACACCTACTTTGCAAAATACCCGCCCCAGCACATGCCCGACGACGATACCGCCTACGACATGCTGGACCTCATCGCCGAGTCCACCCTGCAGGCTGGCTTGCAACGCTATGAAGTCTCTGCTTTCGCGCGTGCTGGGCACCGTTGTCAGCACAACCTCAACTACTGGCAATTTGGAGACTACCTGGGCATTGGGGCGGGCGCACACAGCAAGCTGAGTTTTGCGCACCGGGTGACACGACTGGTGCGCTTTCGCGATCCGCGTCAGTACATGGCGCAAGCCGGGCAAGGACAGGCCGTTGCGCAATGCGATGAGGTGTCCCGAAAAGACTTGCCGTTTGAGTTCATGCTCAATGCCCTGCGCCTGCGCGAGGGGTTTTCGCTGGAGGATTTTCGCGATCGCACCGGGCTACCCTTGTCGAGCATTGAGCCGGGATTGAAAATGGCCAGCGATAAAGGGTGGATCACTCTGCAAGGCCAGCTGGTGAAGCCCACCCCCCTGGGGTTTGATTTTCTGAGTGACGTGCAGGCCTTGTTTTTGGGGTAATAGCGTCGGACGGCGGGGCCGCCTACGCCGACCTGAGGAACGCGCTGACGGGGGTGTTTACAATAGTGCCAGCAAGACCTAACCCCGGAAGCGTGGCAGAGTGGTCGATTGCACCGGTCTTGAAAACCGGCAACGGGCAACCGTTCGTGAGTTCGAATCTCACCGCTTCCGCCAAGAGCCCCTTTTAGGGGCTTTTTTTTCGTCTTTTATGGGGGATCTAGGATCCAGTTTCAATCTTAAGTTCGATCCGACTAGTTGAAGCTCGTCGCACACCAGTGCACAATTGGATGGGTGAACTTATGGGGGAACCAAGATGCCTAAGATTGCCAAAGCTCTTACTGCCGTCGAGATCAAGCGATTAACTGAACCAGGCTTGCACACTGTCGGCACTGTGGCTGGTCTGCGACTGCGGGTGAAAGAGTCTGGCGCCCGTTCCTGGGTGCTGCGAACGATGGTGGGCGCTCGTCGCGCAGAGATCGGCTTGGGGGGCTACCCCACCGTAACACTGGCCCAAGCGGTGGATTACGCCCGTGAGGCGCTGCACAAGATTCGCTCGGGTGCAGACCCTGCTGCGGAACGACGTGCTCTTCGCAGCACTGTTGACTCCACCTTCAAGAAAACCGCTGAGGACTACATCAAAGCTCACCGCGCTGGCTGGAAGAACCCTAAGCACGCTCAGCAGTGGGAGAACACCCTGGAGGCTTATGTGTATCCAGTGTTTGGCAATAAGCATGTCAGAGATGTCACCAAGACCGATGTGCTTGCGGCGATCGAGCCGATTTGGGGCACCAAAAACGAAACCGCCTCCCGGGTTCGCAACCGCATTGAGATGGTCCTCTCGTATGCGATGCAAAAGGAGTTGCGGCCAGAGGGGCTGAACCCCGCTCGCTGGCGCGGCAACCTGGACATGGCCTTGCCCCGCTCAGGCAAGAGCATTCGTGTCAAACATCACGCCGCTTTGGGCGTTGAGGGGAAGCACGAGTTCATGAAAGCCCTCGCCAAAATTGAAGGCATGGGGGCGCGTGCTCTGGAGTTTGCGATCCTGACTGCTGCCCGCAGTGGTGAGGTACGGGGTGCCACGTGGGATGAGATCGATCTAAAAGCCGGTATTTGGTCAATTCCAGCCAAGCGGATGAAGGCCTCGCGTCCGCACCGGGTGCCTCTGTCTGCCCAAGCTATCAAGTTGCTCAAGAGCCTGCCCCGATTTGAGGATATTGAGGTTGTGTTCCCTGGCAAAGAGGGCAAAGAGCTATCAGACATGACGCTTACGGCTGTGCTACGGCGCATGGAAGTGCCGGCCACCGCGCACGGATTCCGAAGCACCTTTAGGGACTGGGCCTCTGAACGTACCGCCGTGCCTTCCGAGGTGGCTGAGATGGCTCTGGCCCATGCGGTGGGCGATCAGACTGAAGCGGCGTATCGTCGGGGGGATCTCTTTGACAAGCGGCGTGAACTCATGACGCTTTGGGCCAAGTACATCGAGACGCCTGTCACGCGTGGGAATGTCCAGCAGATGGCCAAGAGGAGAACTAAATGAGCCAACTCAAAATCGTTCGCAAGCTGGACAAATGGGGAGGCTGGTTTTACAGAGGCCCTGAGATCCGCGCGACCATCATTCTGTGGCAGCTTACCCACGGCTTTAATTTGGTGGAACTCGATAACTACCTTGAAGAGTCGGGGTGGGAGAGTGCTGCCGCTAAGGCCAATCGTGAATTGCTACTCAAGCGCCGTGCCCAAGCCTTGGCAGCCCATAAGGCGGGCCAGCATGAGCTGGTCGTGGCCTGGTTGAGTTTCTTGTCCTTGGCTATGCGGGCGGGCAAGCGCATGGAGTTCTTGATACCGGCTGCCAAGTTGGGCAAGAAATTCAGCGCCGGCCGAAAGGTCAACTCCGTGGGACCTGTGCGAGCGTTTATTCGCAAGTACCTGAAACAAAACCCTAAAGCCAAGGCGGGGGAGGTCTGGACCGCATTGAAGGACGCCCAAGTCAAAGGTGCTCGAGTCCAAGACAGCTACTGGAGCGCCAAATACATCCAAAGGGATGACGGTAGTCGCATGACGCCCAAGCAGTTCAGCAACATGGTCAGTGAAGAGCGTGGGGTGCAGGGGCTAAAGCGCAAGCCCCGAGGCTAAAACCCTCGAGTCTGCCAAAAGCACGTATTAGCGAGTACGTGCAAATCGATTGCTTCAATCCGCCTCAGCCGGCCGCGGTGGCTGGCGAGAAGGAAAAACCTATGCAATCGAAGTTCATACGAGTTCGCGAGTTGGCCAGTGCTCCTGGCCGTAACGGGGCGCCTGCACGGCACGGCCGCCTACCCGTCTCCCACGCCACCATCTGGCGCTGGGTCAAGCTGGGGGAATTTCCTCCACCAGTGCGACTTGGCCCTCAGACCACGGCTTGGCGCATGGAAGACATCGAGCGTTGGGAGGCAGAGCATGCAGCCCAGCTACAGGACGGTCAACGCCACCAGCGCCGTCACCACGCCAATGCGTCCAAGGCATCCCAGCCTTTAGGTCGTGTCATTTCCCGTCACCACAGCCAACGGTGAGGCGGCCATGACCAAACAAAAACAACTCACCCCGAATCAAGACATTGAAGGAATTGTCATGACAACTGATACCCAAACCGCCACGCCCACCACTTCCACCACGCCCGAGCAGGTCGAGGACGATCTGTTGAGTAAGCTGCGCTTGCCGCAGACGTACTCCGGGGCAGCCGTGGCCGTCAAAAAGCCATTGATTTCGGTCGCGGTCCGAAAGCCCGGCAAGATGGAATTCTTCCGCGTCCATCCTGAGCACTTTTTGGAGTGCCTCATCATCGAGGACAAGACCAGCCGAGAAAACTACCTGTTGCTCCCCGAGGTTGCACAGCACGTGCCCGATCTTGCGGTCCCCGTGCGGCTGTACTACTGCCTCTCCCGCCAGGATGCCGTGTTCCTGTGGCCCGTCAAACTACCCCGGGATGATCGGCGAGGAAGTGATTGGAGCAAGTCAGCCGCTGAGTGCGCATCGATTGGCCAGCAGAGTTGGCTGCGCATCGTGGCCGACATGGACGCTGGTGCCTACCAGCCCTATGTCGCTTTGGCTGACCTTGGGGAGCCCGAGTGGCCGCAGGTGTCCTGGTCCGAGGTGCTCAAGCACGCCACGCGCTCGAGAGTGATCGATACGGCTGACCACATCGTGATTCGTCGCCTGATGGGGCGGGAATGAGCCAGGCTGGTCTCCCTGCAGCCTTGGACCGCTTCCCCAAGGTCTGGTGCGTGGACTTTGAGTTCATGGCCAGAGCGGGTGAGCGGCCCGAGCCGGTCTGCTGCGTGGCTCTAGAGCTGCGCTGCGGCCAGGAGATCCGTCTGTGGGGTGAGGAGATGGCGTCTCCTCCGCCCTTTGGCCCCGATGACCTGTACGTGGCCTATTACGCCTCGGCGGAGATGGGCTGCCACCTGGCACTCGGGTGGTCGCTACCCGCGCACGTGCTGGACCTCTTCACCGAGTTTCGGACCTTCAGCAACGGCCGTGATGACCAATTGGGGTTGAAGGGAGCATCACTCCTGGCCGCGCTGGCGTTCTTTAGGCTGTCCCACTTGGACCCCGATGTGAAGTCGCACTGGCGCGAACGTGTAATTGCCGGTCCACCCTATGACGACCAAGATCGGGTAGGCATCCTGGACTACTGCGCCAGTGACGTCTTCGCATTACAAGGTCTGTTACCCAGGTTGGTGGATCAATTGGGGGGCCGCCCCCTGTGGCTCGACCATGCTCTGCTGCGCGGACGTTACATGCGAGCTGTGGCCCGCATGGAGTACACCGGAGTGCCGGTGGACAAGCCGCTCTTTGAACGCATGGCTACCCACTGGGGCCAGATCAAGTCGACCCTGATCGACGAAATACGGCAGGAGTACCCCTTCTACGAGGGGACAACCTTCAAGCAGGCCAAATTCGCTGCCTGGCTTGGTGAAAAAGGGATAGCGTGGCCTCGTACCGAGTCGGGACACCTGCTGCTGACCGAGGACACTTTCAAGAAGCAGGCGCTCACGTATCCCATCCTGGGGCCGGTGCGCGAGGTACAGAACAACCTGGCCAAGCTGCGTATCACTGACATGGCGATTGGGGCAGATGGCCGTAACCGCACCTTGCTCTCGCCGTTTCGTGCGCGTACCGGCCGTAATCAACCCGCTGCATCCAGATTCATCTTCGCCCCCTCGGTGTGGTTGCGGCGATTGATTAAACCCGAGCCCGGTCGCGCCTTGGCCTATATCGACTTCACCAGCCAAGAGATCGGGATTGCTGCGGCACTCTCTGGTGACCAGATCATGATGCAGGCATACCAATCGGGTGACCCCTACATGGGATTTGCCATCAGGGCAGGGCTGGCGCAAGCAGGAGCCACCAAGCACACGCATAAAAAGATTCGCGACTACTGCAAGTTCGTGGTGCTGGGCATTTTGTTTGGCATGCAGTCCAAATCCATTGCAGCAGGACTTGGCACCAGTGTGCTGGAAGCGGAGCGACTACTGCGCGCCCACCGCAAAACCTACACCGTGTTCTGGGGTTGGGTCGAGCGTGTGGGCACGCATGCGATGCTGCTGAGCTACCTAGACACCTGTTTTGGCTGGCGCTTACACATCACGGAATTCACCAAGCCCACGGCGCTCTTAAATCATCCTATGCAGTCGCACGGCGCTGAGATGTTGCGCTTGGCGTGCTGCTTCCTCACAGAGACTGGACTGAATGTCTGTGCACCGGTTCACGATGCTGTGCTCATCGAAGCCGCTGAAGAAGAGATTGAAGAGCGGGTGAGACAAGCCCAAGTGCAGATGGCACGGGCGTCCCGCATCGTGCTCGAGGGCTTTGAAATCAGGACCGATGTAGACATCATTCGGCACCCGGACCGGTATGACGACCCGCGAGTAGGTGACATGTGGGACCGGGTGATGGGACTTCTTGAGCAGATCGAAACCGCCCCAGAAAGCTGCGGTCAAAAAACGACGAACCCATCGCAAGTTGGTGACAAATAAGGTAGGAGTCCTCCTCAAACAGGTAGACCCGTAGCTATTCCCTTTTCCCTCTATTCCCTTATTCCCTTAACTAACGAGTATGGAATCCACAGACATGACATACCCCATCCAAGAAATGGCTATCCAAACGGAGACGCTCAAGCAAATCAGAGCACAACGATTGGTTCGCCGCGAGAAGCAGTACGTCTTTCGACTGGATGCCCAACAGGTCCAGCGGGCCAGAGAGTTGGACTTGCCCGACAGTGCCTTGATCGCCTTGGCCGCTATCGATGCGGCGGCCTATGGCAGTCGTCGCAATGACTGGGTGACGCTGCCCACCAAGACGATTGATGCGTTTGCGCGGGGGTTTCGATGGTGGCACCGGGCCACCACCAAGTTGGAACAGGCGGGGTTGATTGAATGTCAGCGGCACTCGGGTCGGTTGCCGCGTTATCGGCTTAAAAAGCGGGGCTAGGAGACGCGCAATGGGTGTGTGGCTACACCGTCATTCCCGGAAGATTTGCGGCTCGCCTGAGGGCTTTTAAGGGCCTTGGTGGGGCATTGATTTATGGGGAAATTCCCCCGCATTAAGCCTTCATCAAGAATGAGATGGCATGAGAGAAATCAATTGAAAACTGGCGATAAGTGCTGTTCGAAAGTAAGGCAAAAACTCTAGAGGGTATGTTGTCATATTTTTTTCATAGAGTAATCGTTTAATCCAATTTTTCTATTCCATTTACAAATCTAAAAAATGAAATTCACCACAATTTGCTCAGCCATAGCGTTAACCAGTGTTCTTGTTGCATGCTCTGACTCAAGTAATTTGACTAATGTGACTCAAGGCGTTTTTGTCGATGCTCCAGTCGAGGGATTGAACTACGTCACGAGTTCGGGTCTGACGGGCACCACAGACGCTGCAGGTGGCTTCAGGTATGTGGAGGGTGACACGGTCACATTTTCAATGGGCGGCCTGACTTTCCCGCCTGTGACAGCCGGCGCAACACTTTCGCCTGTTGACATTGTCAAAGCCTCTTCACCCGACCATCCTGGCGCAGTCGCCATTGCCCGGGTACTTCAAAGCGTGGATGCCGACGGCGATCCTGAAAATGGCATTCGCATCAACAAGGATAAATTGGCAACAACCATCACCAGCCCGACAGACTGGTCCACCGCTTCCTCTGCCCAACTCACAGCGATGCTCGCCAATGGAGTTTCTCTGCGCGCAGAAAAAGACGCAAGAACCCATATGACCAACCAATTAGGTTCATTGTCTGGCGTCCCCAAAATGAGTTTGGTAGGCCGCTACACCTCAGGCGGAACCGTGTCCTCCCCCTCCTTGGTGGCTGAAATTGTTTCCTATCACGCCACCAGCAAGTCTCTTTTCATCACAGTTGACACAACTGCCGAACCGTCTTCTTTCAAACGTATCGACCTGTCGAGCTTGAGCACCACAGCATTGGCCAACCCCACCACCAGCACAAACTTGACCGTATCGCAACGCTATAACGTTGCTGCGGATGTCAACGCCACCGGCGTTTTCACCGCCGGCGGTGTGCAAAGCCTTGACGTCAGCAACAACCTGCTTGCCATTGCGGTGCAGGCCACGCCCAAAACAGACAACGGCGTGATTGCTTTTTACAGCTTGTCGAGCAACGGGGCCCCTACTTTTTTAAAGAAAGTGACGGTTGGTTCCCTGCCCGATGGCGTTGCCTTCTCGCCTGATGGGAATTACCTCGTGGTGGCCAACGAGGGGGAGCTTAGCAACAGCTTCATGACCGATGGCATAGATCCCGAAGGCTCCATCTCGATCATCGCCATCAACAATGGCGTGCCTGCCGACACTGCTACCACCCTGGGTTTTGCCGATTTCAATGTGGGCGGTAGCCGCCGCACCGAATTGCCCTCTGGCGTTCGCATTGGTCGTCCTGGCGCAACGGTAGCGCAGGACATGGAGCCAGAATATGTTTCCATTTCAGCTGACAGCAAAACCGCCTTCGTGACCTTGCAGGAAAACAACGCGGTGGCAGTGGTTGACTTGACTGCTGGTCGCATCAGCAAAATTTTCGCACTGGGCTTCAAGGACTATGGCAGTAAAAACAAAATTGCTGCATCGGACCGGTATGCCGGCACCACCTCTTCAGCCTATGGCAACCCAACCGTACCGGCGACCTTGAAAAATTACGCCAATCTGTATGGCGCATACCTGCCTGACGGTATTGCCACCTACACCGTCAATGGCAAGACCTACTTCCTGACCGCCAATGAAGGCGATGACCGGGGCGATTTCTTGACCGGCTCTTCAGCCGATTCAGCTCGTTTCAGCACAATCGTCTCCAACTTGGACCCTGTTGCCTTTCCTGCGGATGTCGTCAACACCATCAAGACTGACCAAGAACTCGGCCGGCTGACACTTCTGACCAAAGACGCGAATGGCAATTACGGCGATACCAACGGTGACGGCAAATACGACCGCGTTTACGTGCTTGGCGGTCGCTCATTCTCCATTTGGTCTGCGGATACCGGTGAGCAAGTGTTTGATTCGGGCGAGGACATTGAACGCATCGTCTACAACAATGCTGCCGATGACACGAACAATGCGACGACGCTGTTGAAGGCTGATCAACTGCTGGGCCGCCTTGACAACAAAGGCCCTGAGCCAGAGTCTGTGGTGGTCGGTCAAGTGGGCAATGACACCTATGCCTTCGTTGGTCTAGAGCGCGCCAGCGGGATTTTGATGTACAAAATCACCAACCCGCACAAGCCCAGTTTTGTTCAATACGTCCGCAACACGACTACCCTGGCTGACGGTGATATTTCACCTGAGGGCATGAAGTTCATTCCTGCCAGCCAAAGCCCAACCGGAGTACCCCTGTTGGTGGTAGGTCATGAGGTCACGGGTTCGGTAGCGGTTTATCAAATCAAATGAATTGACCCCTTAGAAAGACTGTGAAAACCATCAGGGATCACCTCAAGGCAGGCCAAGTCAGAGAAGCTTGGTCTGCTGTTCAACTCTGCGCTTTTAGAGCTTTGGACGCGACTGATCCCCCTAGTTCTCTTCCTTGCTATGTGATCAAGTGAACGCATACAAACGGAAATGGTAGGGGGCTCAAATCCCTACAAGGCATGTGCCCCAGACCGACCCCGTTCCTTTGTCATAACGATAACCCATAATACTTCACAGATGAGAATGATTCTCATCTGGACTCGTGGAACTTGTTCTTAATGGACGGTGGTTCGAGTCCCCACTGCGCCACCAATACCAAAACCCCAACTCGTCTGAGTTGGGGTTTTTTCTTGGGCGATCGCGCGTGTCGCCCCGTGTTTTTGCGGGTTCATGCGGAAACTTGCGGACTTCACCCACCGCACCACTAAGGCGGTTCTGCGCCTGGTTCTCTCTCTTCCGGCCATTTCTCTCTGCATCCCTCGCGCCCGGAAACGAGACGAAGTCCACAAGGCCCTCCGCCAGGGGTCAAGCAGATCAACAACTTACGAGTGGACGATTTGATCGGTTTTTTTCCAACATTGGCTAGAGCCCGAAAATCACAACCAAGCGGTTTCGGCTGTGGTGGACTGAGAAAGGCAGGAGTCGGCCATTAGCTGACGGTCACAGCACTTGCCGATAGCAGTAGCTCGTGGAGCAGATCGGCCAGAAGCAGAAAGTCATTAGCGCAAGAGCATGGACCGGTTGTCCCGCATCGATATCTAGGTCCAACTCGGAGGAGTCCCCCGTATTGATCGGCTGCCGTTCTTGCTATCGCATCGGGACTGTGCTGCGCTGGCTCTTGTCTACGATAACAAACTCTAGAAAAACGAGTTTTTCCGTTGCGCTCAAATTGCGGTGCGCATGAATCATCCCGGGCCGAACGTGGAGGCTGTCCCCCGGCTTCAGCGTGACGGGTTCCTTTCCCTCCTCCTGCCAAACGCCCGATCCTTCGAGCACATAGAACACCACATGGGAAGGGTGGTAGTGCTTCGGGTTTTGACCGCCCGGAGCATACGTCGTGTGAAGCACACGAAACTCCTTGCCCGGCATAGTTATGTCGTCGAAAACATGCCGTGCTACAGCAGTGATGCCGGCGCGCTCGCCTGTTGCCCCAGCTAAGGCCTGCGCATTGGAAATGGCCGGACCGACCAGCAGAGCGCAAAAGGTGCATACGAGTTTCTTCATGCTTCTTCCTTCAGTGTCATGAGGGGTGCAGTCTAGCATGCGGGGTATAGTTCAAGTATCGATAATGGGCGTTTAGATATCCACCGTGGGTTATACCGAATGAGCGTGAGTTTGATCGACAGAAGGGTGACGCTGCGCGAGCTGCGTCTTTTTCTCGCGGTAGCGCAGTCTGGAAGCATCTTGAAGGCCGCGAACGAGATCGGCCTCACACAGCCGGCACTTTCAAAGTCAATCGCCGAACTGGAGCGGACATTCGGCGTTCGATTGTTCGATCGGACGAATCGGGGCGTGACTACCACTCCTCAAGGCGAGGTTCTATTACGGCGGGCGACGGGAATGTTTGAGGAGCTGCGTCAAGCTGTAGACGAGTTGGGCGCGTTGGCAGATGCAAGCATTGGAGAGTTGCGGCTCGGGGGCACACCAAGCATGTGTGCTGGAATGCTGCCTCTGGCTCTCACCACCATCCTCAAAGAGCGGCCTAAATTCCGTTTCCATGTGGCAGAACTTGAGTCGGGAAAGCTCGGAAGCGAAGTACTTGCGAGATCGCTGGACATCGGCATAGGCCGCGAGCAATTGGGTGTTGAGAACAATGGCTTGACTTTCGACCGGTTGTTCGATGATCGATTGTTCATAGTCGCTGGAGCACTTCATCCACTCGCAAGTCGAAGAACGACGACATTGGAGGAAGCCGCCCGCCAACAATGGGTGCTTCCAGTGACAGACGGCGGGGTAACAGCACAGTTGGCAACTGAGCTGCGCAAGCACGGGTTGGAGCTGCCACACTCCGTCGTCACGTCTATGTCAATGCTCGTCCGATATGAGCTGATTGCGACAAACGGGTTTCTCACAGCCATGTACGGCTCGGTGCTTCGCTTCGGGAAAGTGCCGAGATTCCTGCGGGTTCTACCGATAGATCTGCCCATCGGCATGCCAATTGGATTGCTTCGGCTAAGAAACCGCACGCTAGCGCCAAGTGCGGAGTTGTTCGCCATGGTCACTCGGGGCATCGTCCGACCCATGCACTCGTTAAGCGCAAAGCAGCTACGCCGCGAGATGCAAGCAAATTCGTGACCCTGCACTCCGCAGCGTCTACAACCGCAATCCCGGGCTTAGCTGCAGTCTTGTCAAACCTCCGTCGCCACCAGCCGCTGCAATGATCATGCAGTTTCTGCTTCTGAGCGCGGACACGCGCACCGTCTGCACGCTGCGCAATACTCTGGCGAAGTCGCTTGCCCCGACGCTTCCACCGACTGCGGACTTAGCTGATGTACTGTGAAGTTGACCCACCTTCGCGGACACCATAGTGTTCAGGAACGAGGCGTCCGAAGTGCCCAAATCCAAACGGCCGTACCCGGCGGAATTCCGCCAACAAATCGTTGAACTGGCTCGCGTCGGTCGCGCGCCCGAGGAGTTGTTGCGCGAGTTCGGACCGACCGCACAAAGCATTGCCAACTGGATCGCGCAGGACGCGTTACCGGGGTAAGCCTCTTGCGGGCAAGGAGGAACTGACCAGCGCCGAGCGTGAGGAATTGGTGCGGTTGCGCCGGCAGTTGCGCCAAGTGCAGCAAGAGCGCGACATCTTGGCAAAGGCTACGGCTTGGTTCGTCTCCAAAAGTGAGAAGACGTCCACGCCGTCTACGAACTCGTGAACGCTTACCAGGTCGACGCCAACAGCTCAGGCGTGCATGCCATCTGCCGCATCCTAGGCGTATCTCCACCAGCGGCGACTACCAGTGGCTTCGCAGGACGCCCAGCGCACGCCTGATAGCCAATGCCGTGATGACCGAGACCATCCGGCGGATCCACCGCGAGTACGAAACGACATATGGAATGTCACGTGTGCGCGCGGAGTTGCGAGCTGTTGGCCATGCCATCAGCCGCAAGCGGGTGGCCCGCCTTATGCGGCTTGCACACCTGCGCTGGGTCAGCCGGCGTCGCGCCTTTACGGTCACTGCCGAGCGCGACCCGCGCCAGCGGCCAGCGCCCGACCTAGTCAATCGGCGCATCCTTGCCCAAGGCCCAGACCAGCTTTGGTTGGCCGACATGACCTACGTGCCCACTTGACATGTTTTCCTGTACCTCGCAGTGATCGTCGATGCCTTCAACTGCAAGGTGGTGGCCGGTCAAAGGGCGAACGCATGGCCACCGAGTTGGTGATCGCCGCATTGAACATGGCACCGCACACCTGCAAGCCCGAGTCGGTGATCCATCACTCGGACCTGGGCAGCCAAAACACCAGCGTGGCGTTTCGGCAGCCGTTGCCACGAGATGGGCGTTCGTCCGTCCTTGGGCACGGTGGGCGATGCCTACGACAACACGATAGTGGAGAGCTTCTTCGCCACGCTTGAATGCGAGTTGCTCAATCCCCGCAGTTAAAAACGCCAAGCAAAGCAGAAGCCAGGACCGCGCTGTTACCTGAGTTGAAGGTTGGTACAACCCGCGCCGGCGCCACTCCGCACTCGGCTACGTCCCAGCCTTCGTGTTCGAGGAGAAGCATGCCCCGCCCAAAGCCGCGCTCCAGTGACCGCTTGAGTCTCAAGCAAATACCCGTCCGTGGGATGGGGTCAACTTCACTGAATGGGTCCAAGACCCATTCAGTACCCCTTTCGACGCACGCTGCTGCACACCACCTGCACGCTGCGCAACACGCTGGCCTAAGCCGCTTGGGCCGACGCTTTCGCTGACTTCTGACTTAGCTGATGTACTGAATGGGTCCAAGTCCCATTCGGTACATCTTTTGACCTATACTGACGCACATCGGCCGGTGCAAGAGGCTATCAAACTGGCGTAAGGGGGCGCGCTACATACCGGCACGATGGACCCAGTAAGAACGTCTCTTCGCGAAGCCTTGCCGCATCACCCATCTGCCGCCCTCCACCATCCACAAGCCCTCTCGATGCAACTCGCAGTAAGTCGGCCTGCACGAGCGCCATCGGACTAATGCGATTACGAGAGCATCGTCTGACCTCTCGTGTTGGGCACTCGGCTCGTCCTCCATGCAGCCTTCGTACGTCCAGCGAAAGATCTCCAATTCGGCTGGACTGCAGGGATTGAAAGTTCGATCGGGCAACAACGCCGCAGCACCGATTACCTCCGCCTGGTGCGGACCCCAAGACTCCTCAGGAGGTCTCCTCCAAAGGGAGCGGCCGAACTTGTTGGTTGCAATCGGAACCTCGTATTCCAAGCGATCGTTCCAAAGCTCCACGCATGACGGCGCCTTCGACGCAACCGTTTCGACCAGCGCCGCGCCTACGTCCATCTCAATCCCGAGTTCCAGCAATGCCGTCAGTACAACATCTGCCAGATCAAAGACGCTGCCGCCCTGAAGCTCAAGCCCTCGCTGAAGGCCGGCGAACACGGCCGCAGCAGAAGCTGCAGAGTTCTTAGCGGACAGGTTTGTTTCTCCGGGTCTGGGGCTGCGGTTAGGGTCATCAGACATAGCGCTGAGCATTCCGACCGGTGTTTGGGGTGCCCAAGTAGGGTAGGCACGAGTTCGAGTGCTTACCGGCACAAGCACTTGCATTGTGTCGCGCTGGTCCATCTGCGCTGCGCAACCCCCTGGCGGAAGCCGTCTTCGCTGCTGCACACCATCAGCACGCCGCGTAACACGCTGGCCAAAGCCGCTTGGGCTGACGCTTCCGCCACGCTCAGACTTAGCTGATGTACTGCAGCGCGGCAGCGATGGATTCGATCAGGTCGGCTTGCGTGATGTTCGTGCTCATGGGGCTTCCAGGGGGCTTGAGAAGGTGTGCGCCGCTTCAAAGACGCGCAGGTCTTTGCTAGGGTGAACCGACCCGTATTATGACAGCGAACTCTTCGGGAGCCTGACATGGCCGATCACCCGCCCGACGGCGGTACCACCCGGCTGGAGCGCGACAGCTTCGGCGACATCCGCGTGCCGGCGGCGCGCCTGTGGGGGGCGCAGACCCAGCGTTCCCTGCAGCATTTCGATATTTCGACCGAATGCCTGCCCGATGAGCTCATCCATGCCCTGGTGCTGGTCAAGCGGGCGGCGCGGCTCGGGCCGTGCTGTTTGGCTTGATGGCCGAGGGGGCGAGAGAGATTCGCCTGATCAACCGTACCCGCGCCAAGGCCGAGGCACTGGCCGAGGACATGGGGGGTGTCGTCCAGGTGCTGGATTGGGAACAGCGAGAAGCCGCGCTTGAAGGCTGCGCCCTGCTGGTCAACACCACCAACCAGGGCATGTACGGCCAGCCGCCGCTGGACATCCGGCTGGACGCGCTGCCCCTGTCGGCCATGGTGTCCGACCTGATCTATATCCCGCTGGAAACGCCCCTGCTGGAGGCGGCGCGTCTGCGCGGTCACCAGACGGTCAACGGTCTTGGCATGTTGCTCAACCAGGCGGTGCCAGCGTTTGAGGCCTGGTTTGGCGTCAAACCGGAAATTACCGGCGAACTTCGTCAGGCTATTTTGGCCACATTTCAATGATGGGTGTTCTGACCGAACCCAAGATCGACGCGCACTGCCATGTGCTCGATCCGGCCAAGTTCCCGTATAACCCGGACGTGGCTTACCACCCCGCTGGACAGGAAATGGGCAAGGCGGAGTACTTCCTGCAGCTCATGGCGTGTTACGAGGTCAAGCACGCCCTGCTGGTGGGGCCCAACTCGGGCTATGCCACCGACAACCGCTGCCTGCTGCATGCCCTGCAGATCGGGCAAGGCGCATTTAAGGGCATTGCGGTGGTGCCCAACGACTGCCCGCTTGAAACCCTGCAGGTGCTCAAAGCCCAGGGTGTGATTGGCCTGGCGTTCAATGCGGCACTGATGGGGTTTGATTTTTATGCCGGCATAGAGCCCTTGCTGCGGCGCTTGCGCCAGCTGGACATGTGGGCGCAGTTCCAGGTCGACAAAGACCTGTTGCCTCGATTTCTGCCCATGCTCTCGCGGGTGGATGTGAAAGTCATGGGGGACCATTGCGGCCGCCCGCACCTGCCCGATGGGGTGTCACAGGCCGGATTTCAGGCCTTGCTGGCGCTGGGTCGCGAGCAGCGGGCGGTGGTCAAGCTCTCGGGCTTCGCCAAGTTTTCTGAAGCGGGTTACCCGTTTGCGGACGTGCGACCGTATGTGCAGGCGCTGGTGCGCGATTTCGGACTGAAGCAGTGCGTCTGGGCATCGGACTGGCCTTACCTGAAGGCGCCGTACCGCCTCGATTACGGCCCCATGCTGCGCACGTATGAATCGATGTTCACCCCCCAGGAGCGCCGGCAGCTGATGTGGTTGTCGCCGAATCAACATTTTGGATTCTGAACGTACCTTTTGAATTCGAGTGGCGGCTTTGGGTCGCGTCCCGCCATTCAGACTCTGATCTGTTCGAATGTCATAAATGGAGCAGCGCCCTTTGTTCATCCCACAGCAATGGCGTCCCCGATGCCAGGTCAAACAGGGTAACGTGGTCCGGCAGTGACTCGTCCAGGATGGCGGCCACGATATCTGGTGCCAGCGTGGTGAGGTTCACCATCCGACTTACGTAGGCCCGGTCCATCCCC